>NZ_VFTM01000050.1:0-34920 GCF_006439555.1 Mesorhizobium sp. B3-1-6
CTTCTCAAAACTCTTCAATCACATAAAACAAAACCCCGCCGAAAATCGACGGGGTTCGTCAGCAGTCTGAGGGCGGCCGTTGGGCCGCCCTTCGCAAAGTCTATGGTCCACTGAGACCGGGTAACCGCCTTTAGAGCAATTCCAGGAAAACTGTGCGCGGTTTTCCGTCCGGAATTGCGTCAAACAAGGAGATGGGTTCGCCGTTTCCGTGAAACGGCGAACTGCTCTAGCGGCGATCGCCCATGAACTGCAGCAGGAACATGAACAGGTTGATGAAGTCGAGATAGAGGCGCAGCGCGCCCATGATCGCCTTGCGGCCGGCGACGTCGGCGACGTCACCTTCGAAATACATCTCCTTGATCTTCTGCGTGTCGTAGGCGGTGAGGCCGGCGAACACCAGCACGCCGATCGCCGAGATGGCGAAGCCAAGCGCCGACGACTGCAGGAAGATGTTGATCAGCATCGCGATCAGCAGGCCGATCACGCCCATGATCAGAAACGAGCCGAACGCCGACAGGTCGCGCCTGGTCGTGTAGCCGTAGAGCGACAGGCCGCCGAAGGCCGCGGCCGTGGCGAAGAAGGTCTGGGTGATGCTGGTGCCGGTGTAGACGAGGAAGATCGTCGACAGCGACAAGCCGACAAGGCCGGCATAGACCCAGAATGTGGCCTGCGCCGCGCCCACGCTCATCGACTGGATACGGAACGACAGGAACATCACGGCGGCGAGCGGCGCCAGGATGACGACCCAGCGGAACGCGCTTGCATAGATGAGCTGGCCGAAGGCGGTCAGTTGGCCGTCGCCGGTGACGGCGAGCTGGAAGGCGCCCCAGGCGGCAAGGCCGGTGATCAAAAGGCCAAGCCCCATGAGGTTGTAGACCTTGATCATATAGGCGCGCAGGCCCTGATCGATATCGACGCGCGCGCCGGGGGCGGCGGACGTCTGGTAGTTGCGAATGGGATCAGCCATTGGAAATCCTCTGTTGCTTCTGCCCCGTCCGGTGACAGGTCCGCTCGGAGCGGTCCCCGGGACCAGGCGCCGCTGGCGGAGCTCCAGCATGCCTAGCGCGAAATATGATGGTTCTTGACGTCAAGAACAAGACGGTAACGGGCCGTAACGCTTTGTGAGAAGGCAAAAGGCCGATTTTCGGGTCTTCCGGGCGGCATTCTTACAAAGATTTAACCGGGCGGGCGGCTCTCGGCCCTCCGTCAGAGGTTGCGCAGGACCGGCGCTGCCCTGTGGCCAAGCACCCGCCAGGTGCCGGCAAGGCCGATTCCAACGGTGACCGCCAGCGAAACCAGGATCGTCGCCACCGCGACCTCCGGCATGAAATGCGACGGCAGCGTCATGATATGCGCGACCACGAACCAGGCGGCGATGCCGCCGGCGGCAAGCGCGAACAGCGCGGTCGCGAGGCCGATCAGCACATATTCCAGCGAGAAGGCGGTAATCAGCGTCCGCCGCGTCGCGCCGAGCGTCTTCAGCACCACCGCGTCGTGGATGCGCGCCCGGTTGCCGGCGGCAAGCGCGCCGGAGAGCACCAGCACCGAGGCGATCAGCGCCACGCCGGCGGCGGCGCGGATCGCCGTGCCCAATTGCGCGACCAGCCGGTTGACGATGTCGAGCGCGTCCTTGACGCGAACCGTCGTCACCGCCGGAAAGGCGCGGGTGACGGCGTTGAGCAGCCTTGCGTCGTCGGCCGTGCTGGCTTGTTTGTCGGTCAGCGTCGCCAGCCAGCCATGCGGCGCCCCGGCAAAGGTGTTGGGCGAGAAATCCATGACGAAGTTGATGCCCATCGTCTCCCATTGCACCTGGCGGAAATTGGCTATTTTCGCCGTGACGTTGCGTCCCAGCACATTGACGGTCACGGTGTCGCCGAGCTTCAACCCGATCGCCTTGCCTTCCTCCGCCGAGAACGACACCAGCGGCTCGCTGGAATAGTCCTGCGGCCACCACGCGCCTTCGGTCAGCGTCGCGTTCTCCGGCTGTTTCGCGTCATAGGTCAGGCCGCGGTCGCCGCGCAGCACCCAGGCGCCGTCGGCCGGGATCTTCACCTTGTCGACGTCGACGCCGTTGAGCGCCATGATGCGGCCGCGCAGCATCGGCACCTTGACCAGTGTTCCCCGAGGCGACTCCTTGCCGACGAGGCTGGCGAAGGCGTCGACGTCGCTGCTCTGGATATCGACGAAGAAGAAGTTCGGCGCCCGCTCCGGCAGGCTGCCGGAGATCTGCCGCCTGAGATTCCCGTCGATCAGCGCCAGCGTCACCAGCAGCGTCAGCCCGAGGCCAAGCGACAGCACCACCGAGGTCGTCAACGCGCCCGGACGGTGGATGTTGCCGAGCGCCAGCCGCAGCGAAACGGAACGCACACGCGGGCTCTTTTTTGCCGCCCACTGCACCAGCATCGCCACCAGCCGCAGCACCAGGAAGGCAAAGACCGTGGCGCCGACGAAGATCGAGGCGATGCGGTAGTCGTTGGCCGAGAGGATCGCCAGCGCCGCCAGCGCGACGACGATCGCCAGGGCAGCGCCCGTATAGGGCAGGCGCGGCAGGCCGCGGCTCTCGAATCCCATTTCACGGAACAGCGCCGTCGCCGGCACGTCGCGGGCGCGGCCGAGCGGCAGCAGCGCGAAGGCCAGCGTCACCAGAAGGCCGAACAGTGCGGCCATGGCAAGCGCGCCCGGATAGAAGCCGCCTTGCGCGGGCACCGGGATGACCGACTGCAGGAGCGCGCTCGCCACGAACGGCATCGCGGCACCCAGGATCAGCCCGAGCACGATGCCGAGGCCCGCGATCAACAGGATCTGCACCAGATAGACGGTGAAGACGAAACCGCCCGAGGCGCCGAGGCTCTTGAAGGTGGCGATGACGCCGCGCTTGCCGTCGAGATAGGCGCGCACGGCATTCGCCACGCCGACGCCGCCGACCACCAGCGCCGTCAGCCCGACGAGCGTCAGGAACTGCGAGAAGCGCTCGATGTTGGCGGAGAGCGCGGGGGCGGCGTTGCTGCGCGTGCGGATCGACCAGCCGGCCTGCGGGAAATCCTTCGCGGCCTCGGCCTGGATGTCCTTGATCCGGGCCTCGGACGCGCCGTCGGGCAGCCGCACCTTATAGGCGTTCTCGACCAGGCTGCCGGGCTGCACCAGGCCGGATGCGGCAAGGCCCTCGCGCGAAATCATCAGCCGTGGCGCGAAACCGAAACCGTCCGACACCGCATCCGGCTCGCTGACCAGCCTGGCCCGCAACTCGAAAATGGCGCTGCCGAGCTTCAGCCTGTCGCCGATGTGAACATTGAGCCGGTCGAACAACAGGTCGGGCGCGGCGGCGCCGAACACGCCGGACCTTTCGCCGAACAATTGGTCCTTCGGCAGCGCCGGATCCGTCTCCAGCGCGCCGTAGAGCGGATAGGCGTCGTCGACGGCCTTTGCCTCGACCAGCGCCTGGTCGGAGCCGTCCTCCAGCCGCGCCATCGAGCGCATGCCGGAAGTCAGTGAGACCGTGCCGAGGCCTTTGATGAAGCCGAGCTCGGCATCCGAAGCGCTGCGCTGGTTGACCTGGAAGCGCAAATCGCCGCCAAGCAGCGTCTGGCCCTGATTGGCGACGCCGGCGGAAATCGCCTGCGCCACCGAATTGACGCCGCCGATCGCCGCGACGCCCAGCGCGATGCAGGCGAGGAAGATCATGAAGCCGGACAGGCCGCCGCGCATCTCGCGCAACGAGAAGCGGATGGCGAGCTTCAAAGTCCGCATCAGGCGGGAACCTTCACGGCTTTCGGCGCGTCCTCGATCCGCCCTGAGCGCATCGAGACCTGCCGCGCGCAACGCGCGGCAAGCGCCGGGTCGTGCGTCACCAGCACCAGCGTCATGCCGCGTTCCGCCGCCTTGGCGAACAGAAGATCGGCGATCTGCTTTCCCGTCGCCTGGTCGAGATTGCCGGTCGGCTCGTCGGCGATGAGGATGCGCGGCGACGGCGCCAGCGCCCGGGCGATCGCCACGCGCTGCTGCTCGCCCCCGGAGAGCTCGCCCGGATAGTGCGTCACGCGGTCGCTCAGGCCGACGGCGGCGAGATCGCGCGCGGCGACGCCGAACGGGTCGGCATGGCCGGCAAGCTCGAGCGGCACCGCGACATTCTCGAGCGCCGTCATGTTGGGAATGAGATGGAAGGACTGAAAGACGATGCCAATGTTTCGTCCACGAAACGATGCGATCTGGTCCTCGCTTTTGCCGTTGAGCAGCTCACCGGCGATCTGGACCGTACCCGAATCGACCCGTTCCAGGCCGGCAAGAACCATCAGCAGGGTTGATTTGCCCGAGCCCGACGGCCCAACGATGCCGGTGGCTTCACCGGCCGCCACGTCGAGGCTCACACCCTTCAGCACATGGACGGAGGACGCGCCCTCGCCGAGCGTCAGCGATACGTCCCTCAGCGCGATGACGGCTTCTGTCACAATGAAAGTGCCCTATATGTGGAAAAAGGAGACGGCCTGTGTCTCTTTCCTTGGGTTGTTTCGGTCATATGGGGCTCGCCGCATGGCATTCAAACACCGTTTTGCCGCAGCCCTCATGCTTTTCCTCGCCGTTTGCGGCGCCATTACGCCGGCGCGCGCCGCCACCTTCACCATCGTCGGCTTCGGCGACAGCCTGATGGCAGGCTTCGGCCTTGGCCCCGGCCAGGGTTTCACCGACAGGCTGCAGGCGGCGCTGAAGGCTAAGGGCCTCGACATCACCGTCGCCAATGCCGGCGTCTCCGGCGACACATCGAGCGGCGGGCTGGCGCGGCTCGACTGGTCGGTGCCGGACGGCACGAGGCTCGTCATTCTCGAACTCGGCGCCAACGATATGCTGCGCGGCGTCGCTCCCGACATCGCCGAGAAGAACCTCGACGCCATGCTGGGCAAGCTGAAGCAGCGCGCCATCCCGGTGCTGCTCGCCGGCATGCGCGCCGCGCCCAATCTCGGCGCCGACTACCAGAAGACCTTCGACGCCATCTACCCGAAGCTTGCCGCTAAATATGCCGTTCCGCTCTATCCGTTCTTTCTCGACGGCGTCGCCGGCCACCCCGATCTGCAGCTGGAGGACGGCCTGCACCCCAATCCGAAGGGCGTCGACGTGATCGTCGAGCGCATCCTGCCCACCGTCGAGAGGGCGATCGCCGACAATGGCGGCCCGTCGTGAGTCCAAAACGCCACGGTTTCCGCTGGGGAAACTTTGTGGACAACAAAGCTCTTGCCCCGCGCTTGTATCGATGATTCGCTAGGGACGAGAGTTTCGATTCGAGGACAGGAGGCTTCACATGCCACGTCTTTTCACCGCCCTCGAAATTCCGCGTGATGCCGCCCTCTCTTTGTCCCTGCTCCGGGGCGGGTTGCCGGGAGCGCGCTGGATCGACGTCGAAAACTACCATCTGACGCTGCGCTTCATCGGCGATGTCGAAGGCCATGTCGCCGACGAGATCGCCAACGCCCTCGACCGGGTCGACCGCCCCTCTTTTCAAATGACGCTCTCCGGCGTCGGCGCCTTCGGCGGCAAGAAGCCGCATGCGGTGTGGGCCGGCGTGTCGGCTTCGCCCGACCTGGCGGCGCTGCAGGGCGAGATCGACCGCATCTGCCAGCGGCTCGGCCTGCCGGCCGACCCGCGCAAATTCTCACCGCATGTGACGCTGGCGCGCCTGCGCAATGGGAGCCCGCTCGATGTCGCGCAATATCTTTCGGCGCGCGGCAATTTCGCGGCGCTGCCCTTCCGCGTCGGCCGCTTCGTCCTGATGTCGTCGCGCGATTCGGTCGGCGGCGGCCCCTACATCGTCGAAGAAGCCTGGCCGCTGGTCGGCGAAGCGCTGGCCTCGAGCCGCTTCGCCAGCGCCTCAGATGCCTCGCGGATCATGCGATAGACCGAAGCGAAGGCCTCGGCGCCGTCGTAGTAGGGATCAGGCACGTCCGCGGTCTTTCCCGTCGCGAAATCCAGATAGAGATGGACCCGGTCGCGCGCGGTCGCTGGCGCCAGCGCCTTGAGGTCGCGCACATTCGCCTTGTCCATGCCGAGGATCAGGTCGAAGCGCGAAAAATCCTCCGCCAGCACCTTGCGCGCCCGCTGCCCTGAAATGTCGACGCCATGCTTTGCCGCCACCGCGACAGAGCGTGGATCGGGCGCGGAGCCGACCTCCCAGCCGCTGGTCGCGGCCGAATCGAGCACGATGCGCCTGGCCAGCCCGCGCTCGGCCAGCACGCTGTGGAAAACGCCCTCGGCAAGCGGTGACCGGCAGATGTTGCCGAGGCAGACGAACAGAATGGATTTTATGGGCTTTTCGCGCATCGATCCGGCAGGTTTAAATCTTTGTTTTCATGCATGTCGTCACCCCGAAACCGCCGCGCACTTTTGGGCGACATGCATTATGGTGCAGGCCATTTTCGAATAGCACAGGGACCACACATGAACAGGGAAAAACTGACCAAGGACGCGGTCGCCACGGCTCTGGCCGAGCTCGGCGGCTGGTCGCTCGCCGCCGACGGCGCTTCCATCAAACGCAGCTTCGTCTTCAAGAATTTCTCCGAAGCCTTCGCCTTCATGACGCGCGTGGCGCTGGCGGCCGAAAAGATGGACCATCACCCGGACTGGTCGAATGTCTACAAGACCGTCGACGTGACGCTGAACACCCACGACGCCGGCGGCGTGACGGCGCTGGATATCGAGTTGGCAAAGCGGATGAACCGGTATTTCGGCTGAGGCGAAAAGACTCGCCTTTCTTCGTCATTCCAGGGCGAAGCAAGGAGCGAAGCCCGTGGATGACGATGGGAGGGATGCCTCGGCCAATCGCAGAAACTAGGCGATTGCCACCCAGGTCACCGCTGGCCAGCATCCCTTTCCGATTTTCCGGCCAAGCAACCGCCCAAACTCTTGTAGCAGCCCCCCGCTTTCACCACATCTTTCGCGGCGGGTTGGCACGCATGGGTTGCGAGCGGCCGCCAAGGAGCGACTGATGACGCAAGGTACCGGTTTCGATTTCTTCGGCTTCGGCGACAAGCTTGCCGGCGAGGGCGAGGTCCGCGAGAAATTCTGGCGCACCGCCAGGAAGGCGGCGCGGCAGATTCCGTTCATGGACGAGGTGGTCGCCGCCTATTATTGCGCCATGGACAAGGACACGCCGATGCGGGCCAAGGCGATCCTGCTCGGCGCGCTGGGCTATTTCGTCCTGCCGTTCGACTTCATTCCCGATTTCGTCGTCGGCCTCGGCTTCACCGACGACCTTGCCGTGCTGACCGCCGCGATCACCGCCGTCAGCGCCCATATCACGCCTGCCCACAGGCAGGCCGCCAGGGACGCGCTGGCGGACAAGAACTGATCTCGCCTCGCCTCACGCCCGTAAATCAGCGCATGCGAAAAGACAAACTCTTGCCGTTTTCGTGGCATCCAACTCCGCGCCGGGACGTCGCGCCGGCCTCAATCCACAGTGGCGGCGCGGATGGTGGCGGTTTCCTGGGGTGAGTTCCTTTTCTTCGAGGACAATTCACCGTTTGGTAACCCTGATTAAATCAAAATGAAGCGACGGCAGGACGCCACGCGGCCCGCCTCCGCACCATTTGGAATACGGGAAGAACGATGCGCGGATTGATTGCTATAGTTTCCAGCCTGGTCCTGGTGGCCTCGGCAGTGCCGGTGTTGGCGCAACAGGCGACCAAGATCGGCCAGCACAATGCCTGGGGCACCTACAGCTATCAGTCGGCCGCCGGCAAGGTCTGCTATGTGCTGACCGTGCCCACCGACAAGCAGCCGGCGACGCTCGACCATGGCGACATGTTCTTCTTCGTCAGCCAGCGGCCCGGACAGCAGGTCTCCTACGAGCCGCAGTTCATCGCCGGCTACAACTTCCAGGAAGGCTCGAAGGCCACCATCACCATCGACAAGAAATCCTTCTCGATGTTCACCCGCGGCAAGTCGGCCTGGGTCGAGAACGCCGCCGAAGAGCCGGTGCTGATTGCCGCCATGAAGACCGGCTCCGACATGAAGGTGCAGGCGAAGTCCGGCCGCGGCAACCCCACCTCCTACGTCTTCTCGCTCAAGGGCATCTCGGCCGCGCTGTCCTCGATCGCCAAGTGCAAATAGGCAAGAGCCACAAACCGCCAAAACGACGAATGAACTGACGCAAGGCCGGGCCATCAGGTCCGGCCTTTTCCCTTCAGCTTGCCTTGTATCCGCGCCGGTTCGTCTCGGCGGGCGGCGTCGGCGAGGCACGACCGGGAATTCATACCCGCGGCCAATCGCCCGGAAAAATTTCGCGGCCGACGGAATAGTTTCCTGCCGAGCCCGGTAGATAGCGCAAAGAGGGAGAACACGTTTTGACGCGACCCGTCATTTTCAGGGCCGCGCCGGAAACAGGGAGCGGCGGCAAGCGCTGGGGATGAGTGTCTTTCAGGGCTTGCAGTCGGGAGGAGCACGCTCCCAGCCGGCCCAGCGGTTGCCTGTCCCCCTGTCCCTGACCGCTGGGCCGCTTTTCACGCCGGCTTTGGCTGGACAGCGCAGTAAGGTAGGCCCGGCTTGCGCCAACACGGACATGAGACGGGCGGCATGAGATGGGATGAAAGCGAAGTTCGACATCATACCGCATCTGGAGGATCTGTGGCGTTACGGCAGAGTGCTCACCGGCAATGATTCCGACGCCGACGACCTTGTGCAGGAAGCTCTCGCCCGTGCGTTGTCGATGGCCGGCAGCTACGATCCCTCCCGGCCGCTGCTTCCCTGGCTGATCAGGATTGTCCGCAACACCTTCTTCACCGGTGCCAGTCAGGCCGATGCCGACAGGCGGCGCCTTGCGTCCATCGCCGACATGTCGGATGCCGCCTCGCCGCCGCCGCAGGAGCACAGCGCCGAACTTTCCAACGTCGGCAGGGCCCTCGCCCGGATGCCGACCGACCAGGCCGAAATACTGCACCTGGTCGGCGTGCTGGGTTTTACCTATTCCGAGGCGGCCGAACTTCTGGGCGTGCCGACGGGAACCGTGATGTCCCGTCTCAGCCGGGCTCGCGCTGCCTTGAAGCACAACATGGAAAATATGGATGACGGAGCTTCCCGTCATCTGAAGATCATTGGAGGGCGTGATGTGGCCCGATAGTCGCGTTTCCGAGCAGGATATCGGCCGCTTGCTGGATGGCGAGCTGTCGCCGTCGCAGCGATCCGAGCTGCAGGCCCGGCTTGCGCGCGAGCCGGAACTGGCAGCGGAGGTCTTTGCCCACGCGCAACGCATGGAAGCGTTGCGCGATTCCCAACCAAGGCGATTGTTTCCGCCCGGCGCGACCGTCGACAAGGCGAGACAGCTGGAACAGGCGCTTCGCCGCAGGCGGATGTTCGCGATGCTCCGACTTCAGGTCGCCGCCGTCGCGCTAATCGCGATCGGATGGTCGGCCAACTCGCTGACCGTGCCGCTTCGCCAGGGCGGCAAGACGGCGGATGAAACCTTCATCCTGGCCGCGCGGGATGCGCTGCGCGTCGCGCAACTCAATGCCGGTCCCGAAAAGGGCGTCGAGCTCAAACAGGACAAGATCCAGCGGCTGGTTGGCGCCGTCAACGTCAGCATGCCGACGCTGCCCTCGGCATGGGTGGTCAAGGATGTCCAGGTGCAGCCCTGGAACGGACAGCAGAGCCTGGTCGTGACGGCCGATACACCAAGCGTCGGGCGCATCACACTTGTGGCGGCGCCGATGAACGGCGAGGACGCCGTTCCCCCGACGCCTGCCACCGACGGCCGCGTGCCGACGGTTTACTGGCAGTCTGGGGGTACCGCCTATGCGCTGATGGGGTCCGCCGCGCCGGATCGGCTCGAAGTGGAAGCAAAGCAGATCGAGGTCGCCACGCGCCGGAGCGTCGCGCCCAAGACAAGAGGCTGATCGCGGCCGCCGGCTGCCGGACAAGGGAGACAGAATGCACGCGAAGCTGGAATTCACGATCCGCCGATGCCGCATGCCGTCGGATAAGTCCGCGCGATGAAACTCCTGCCGTTCGAAAGGAGATACTATCCGTCCACCTGTCCCGTTTGCGCCGGAGTGGCCCTGGAAGCCGAGGTCATGCTCCGCAAGGTGGAGTTCCAGTGTGCCGCCTGCGGGCCATTCGAGATCACCTCCGCTGCTCGCACCGCGATGAAGGGTCTGTCGCAGGAGCACCGCCGATTGTGGCTGTCGCAAGCGCGGCTGCCGAATTCGACCGTCCCCCTTATTGCCTGCGCGAACGAGATGCTGTCGCAGGTTACCGGCTCCCCAGGTGACCCGGGAAGGTGACCCGGGAGGCGCTGCGCGCGGGCGCTCCCGACGGCCCGGCATCTCGGCTTGGGGTTGCCGGGCCGTTTTCGCGCAAGACGAGATGAGCACGGCTTCATCGACCAGGGACTTATTTGCAATGCGCAGATTGGAAGACTACGAGGAAATCGCACTGATCGGTTATCCTTGCGATGGAGAATACATCGCCGTGATGGCGAATGGCGGGCAGCGGAACTGGCTGCTCGGCGGCGAGCTCTGCGAATGGAACGGCGCCATCCTCGCCGATCAAGCCGCTGCCTTGCTCCGATATTATCCGCGGGGGTCGCGCCTCGTCCTCGTTACGATCAAAGGTGACAACCTCGTTGCGATCCGGGACTGCGACACCGCCACGGCCCCGGCAGAGTCGCAGGCGACTGCGAATGCAAAACCGGGCGAAGGGCAAGCCGGTCCGGCCGAGGACGCGCGGCTCGCCGATTTTCGCGCCGCGGCGATGCTACGCGATTCCGCGTCCATGTCGTTCGACCCGGCCACCGAAATTGCGCTGTCGACGATCGCGGCGCGCATGAAGCTCGGACGCATGGAATTAATCCGTGTCGCGCTTCGCGAGTGGCTGGCGATGCGTGCAGCCATGCGCTTCCCTCCAGACGAAGGCGCGCCATATGGCTCACAGGCGCCGGACGGTTTCGGCTGACCGCATCGCGCTTCGAGTTACCGCCGAGTAGCCATGCCCCAGGAATCGCCCGCCGACAGGTCCGCTCTCGATCTCTATGAGCCGATCGATGTCCTGAAACCCGTCGCTCCCGATCTGTGGATCGTGGATGGACCACGGATCGGCTTCGGCGTCGGACCGTTTGAATTTCCTTTCACCACCCGCATGACGGTCGTGCGGCTTCGCAGTGGCGACCTGATCCTGCATTCGCCCGTCGCGCTTGCGCCCGCGCTCCGGTCCGCGGTCGAGCTTCTGGGGCCAGTCCGCTTCCTGGTCGCGCCGAACTCCCTGCACTACTGGTGGCTGCCCGATTGGAAGGTCGCCATGCCTAGGGCGGAGGTTTTGGCCGTGCGCGGCCTGCGGGAACGGGCAAAGCGTCCTATCGCCGTGGACCGGCTGCTGGTGGGGCGCGCCTCGCCCTGGCCCGCTGAGATCGACCTTTTGGTCGTGCGCGGCGACGTCCTCACCGAGGCCGTGCTGTTCCATCGCGCATCGCAAACGCTGATCCTCACCGACCTGATAGAGAACTTCGAGCCAGGCCGGATTCATAGCTGGTTTCTGCGATTGCTCGTCAGGCTCGCCGGCGCGATCGATCCGGACGGCAAGGCGCCGATCGACATGCGGCTGAGCTTCTTTCGCCGTCGTCGGGCCTTGCGGGCGGCGGTTCACCAGATGCTCGCTTGGCAGCCGGAGCGCGTCATAATCGCGCATGGCCGATGGTATGACAAAGACGGCGCCGCCGAACTCAGGCGCGCGTTCCGTTGGGTTTTGTGACGACGACCCACCTTCGAAGCGCTACGCCTTGACTGCTTCGCTTGTCTCCGCGCGCCGCCGCCGGATCGCCTCGGCGATGAAGACGCGCGACAGCGCATGATAGAGCGGCTCGTGCGAGATCAGCCGCGCCGTGCCGTAGCCCAGCACCGCCGCGCACATCAGCGCGATCACATTGTCGTGGTTGCCGGTCATTTCGAGGATGATGACGAAGGCCGTCATCGGCGCCTGCACGACGCCGGCGAAATAGCCGGCCATGCCGAGCAGCGCCGCGGTTCCCGTGGCCGCGCCGAAGACGAGGCCGAGCGTGCTGCCCAGCCCGGCGCCCACCGCCAGCGACGGCGCGAAGATGCCGCCCGGTATACCCGACACCATCGACAACAGGCCGGCAGCGAATTTCTCGACGAAGAAGAGGGCCGGCAGCGGCGTGCCTTCGATCGCGCCGCGCGCCTGCGTGTAGCCGGTGCCGAAGGTCAATCCTCCCGAGGCGATGCCGATCGCGGCCACGGCCAGGCCGCAGACAGCCGCCACGACCAGCGTGCGCGGCAGCGGCTGCAGCGCGTTCCAGCGCCGGATGCGGCGCATGACCTTCAGCGCCGAGAGCGAGAACAGCGCGCCGACACCGCCGCCGATGATGCCGCAGGCCAGCACCAGCGGCCAGTCGGCGGCGAAGGCGACCGTGTCCTTGGCGACGCCGAAATAGGTGTAGTTGCCGATGAGCCCGAGCGAGGCAAGGCCGGCTAGGATAACCGCCGTCAGCACCAGCCCGTTGGTGCGCGATTCATAGGCCCGGCCCATCTCCTCGATGGCGAAGACGATGCCGGCGAGCGGCGTGTTGAAGGCCGCGGCGATGCCGGCGGCCGAACCGGCAAGGATCAGGCCGCGCGCCTGCGCCATGCCGCCCCAGCGCGCCGCCTGCAGCATCAGCGAAGCGCCGACTTGCACCGTCGGGCCTTCGCGGCCGATCGAGGCGCCGCAGGCGAGGCCGACGATGGTGAGCGCGATCTTGCCCGCCGCCAAACGCAGCGACAGGATGTGGCTGCGGTCGTCCTCGTCGCGCAGATGCCGTGCCGCGATCGCCTGCGGAATGCCGCTGCCTTGCGATCCCGGGAAGAAGGAATGCGCCAGCCAGGCGCAAAGGACGAAACCGAGCGGCGTCACGACCAGCGGCAGATAGAGGCGCCAGCCGCCGTCATTGCCCGTCATGAGATGGAACAGGGTTTGCGCGCGGTCGGCGAGCAATGCGAACAGGACGCTGATCAGGCCGATCGAGATGGCGCCGGCCCAGAAGACCAGACGCGGCTGCCAGACGCGCCGCGACACCCACATCGCCTGTGAGCGCCGCAGCATACGATTCTTTCGGGATATGCCGGCCATGTCCGCCCTCGTGATGGAATTCAGCCCTAGCACAGGCTGAGGGTCGATCAAGACCGCGCAGGCGTAATCGTGCATGCGCTCAAGATTGTCCCGCCGGCTCCGATGCCGGCGGGAATGTCAGGCGGGCAAGGTGGATCTCACATCGCCATTTTTTCACATTCGGCCTGGGCCTTCTTGGTCGACGTATCGATCATGTAGGCTTTACCCTTGGCGTCGGTGATCATCATCATGCAATGCTTGATGGGCTTGGCCATCTTCATCATATCGGCGCTCATCTTGGCGTCCGGCATCATGGTGCCCATGTGACCGTCCGGCATGATCGCGGTGACCTGCCCGCCCTTCATCATCGTCATGGCGCCCATCGTGTCCTCGGCAAAAGCCTGCGAGGCGCAAAGACCGGCGAGGCCGGCAACGAGTGCGAACTTGATCGAGTGCATCAGAACAACTCCCATTGTTGAGGGGCATGGTCGCCCCTTTCAGGTTCGCGGATGCGCTTCGATTGGTTACGCCAACACGAATATGTGATCGATTTTCAGCCGACCATGGCGGGAGCCAGCCCCGTTCCGCCCTGGCACAGGCGGCAGGGCTCAAAATTTGTTGACCCCTGTGCCAGTCGAAAT
Organism: Mesorhizobium sp. B3-1-6; assembly: GCF_006439555.1. Lineage (NCBI taxonomy): Bacteria > Pseudomonadati > Pseudomonadota > Alphaproteobacteria > Hyphomicrobiales > Phyllobacteriaceae > Mesorhizobium > Mesorhizobium sp. B3-1-6. The sequence goes on from NZ_VFTM01000050.1 coordinate 13,716, forward strand.
CGCTATCGCTTCGCATCGATCGGGACATAAAGCAGTCGGGTGCGGTGGGAAGGCCAGGCCGGCTGGGCCGCACGACATCGACGCCGGCTTGATCGTGGATGGCCCACAGGCGGGCCACCGCTTCCTGCACGACGGAACTGGCGGACAATTGGAACAGCATCTCTTTGCGACCGAGCGCGACCCGCGTCTCAAGCTGATCATCCCGGCAATCGTCGCCATCGCCTTCCTGATGGAGCAGCTCGATTCCACCATTCTCACCATCGCTATCCCGGCCATCGCGCAGAGCCTCGACACCACCCCGGTCCGGCTCAACCTGGCGATCACCACCTACATCCTGACGCTCGCGGTGTTCATTCCGGTCAGCGGCTGGTTCGCCGACCGGTTCGGCGCCCGCAAGATCTTCGCCCTGGCGCTCTTCACCTTCACCCTTGGCTCGGTCCTGTGCGGCGTGGCCGACAGCGTCGGCATGCTCCTGGCCATGCGCGCGCTGCAGGGGCTGGGCGGCGCCATGATGACGCCGGTCGGGCGGCTGATCCTGTTGCGCTCCTTTCCGCGCAGCGGGCTGATCACCGCCATGACCTACATGACCTTGCCGGCGATCGTCGGTCCCGTCATCGGTCCGCTGCTCGGCGGCTTGCTGACCACCTATGCGTCCTGGCGCTGGATCTTCTACGTCAACGTGCCGTTCGGCCTCATCGGCATCTTCGCCGCCTTGCGCTTCGTCGACGATTTCCACGGCGAGGAAGCGCAGCCTTTCGACTTCGCCGGCTTCCTCATGGTGGGGGCCGGCGCCGCGCTGCTGCAGTTCGGCCTGGAGAATATCGGCAGGCCGATCATTTCCTCGCTGGCGACCATGCTGGTGCTGGCCGCGTCGGTCCTGCTGCTCCTCGCCTTCGGCCGCTATGCCCGCCGCGTCGCGGCGCCCGCGATCGATCTCACGCTGTTTCGCTTCCGCTCCTTCTGGGTCGGCACGCTGGCCGGGGGGCTGTGCCGCATCGGCCTCAACGGCGCGCCGTTCCTGTTGCCGCTGATGCTGCAGGTAGGCTTCGGCATGAGCCCGGTCACGTCCGGCTCGCTGACCTTCGTCGGCAGCTTCGGCGCGCTTCTAATGCGGCCGCTGCTGTCGTTCTTCCTGCGGCGCTTCGGCTTCAAGGCCGTGCTGAGCGGCAGCGCGGTGGTCGGCTCTGTTGCCGTGGCGGGCTTTGCCCTGCTCGATGCCGACACCCCGCATTGGCTGATCGGCCTCTATGTCTTTTTCTTCGGCATCGTGCGTTCGGCGCAGTTCATGTCGTCCAACACGCTGTCCTATGCCGACCTGCCAGGCGAGAAGCTCAGCCGCGCCACCAGCCTCGGCGGCGTCCTGCAGCAGCTCAGCGTTTCGCTCGGCGTCTCGATCGCCGCCATGGTGCTCGGCCTCGTCTCCGGCCAGGCGCATGCGCCGACGGCGGACCAGTTCCATTGGGCGTTCCTGCTGACGGCGGTGATCCCGCTGCTTTCCATACCGGGGTTCTTCTTCCTGCATCCGGAAGACGGCCAGCAGGTCAGCGGCCATCGCCGCAAGGCGGAAGCCGACGCCTGAACCTGCGGGGCGCATGACTCCGTCGCCGAGCTGTGCTATGCGCCGCGCTTCCATCTGCGGCCGATGCTGAAATCGGCCGCAAATCGCTTATATTGGCGCCACCATGACCGTTTCGCTTGATCTTACCGCCGAAGGCGCTCGTGACGCCTTGCGCCGCGCAACACCGGCCGAGAAGCCGTCGCTGATCGGCCTGACCCGCGCCGAGCTCGGTGAAGCTCTCATCAATGCCGGCATCGTGCCGGAGCGTCATGCCAAGATGCGCGCCCAGCAGCTCTGGCACTGGATGTATGTGCGCGGCGTTTCCGACTTCGCGCATATGTTCAACATCTCCAAGGACCTGCGCGCCGAGCTCGACAAGCATTTCACCGTCGCGCGGCCGGAAATCGTCGAGGAGCAGATCTCTTCCGACGGCACGCGCAAATGGCTGTTCCGCTTTCCGCCGCGCGGCGCCGGCCGTCCCGTCGAGATCGAGACCGTCTACATTCCCGAGGAAGGCCGCGGCACGCTCTGCATTTCCTCGCAGGTCGGCTGCACGCTCACCTGCTCCTTCTGCCACACCGGCACGCAGAAGCTGGTGCGCAACCTCACCGCCGAGGAGATCCTGGCGCAGCTGCTCACCGCGCGCGACCGGCTCGGCGACTTCCCCGACCGCGACACGCCGGACGGCGCCATCGTGCCGGCCGAGGGCCGCAAGGTTTCCAACATCGTCATGATGGGCATGGGCGAGCCGCTCTATAATTTCGAGGCGGTGAAGAAGGCGCTGCTGATCGCGTCCGACGGCGACGGGCTTTCCTTGTCAAAAAGACGCATCACCCTGTCGACCTCGGGCGTGGTGCCGGAGATCGCCCGCACCGGCGAGGAGATCGGCGTCATGTTGGCGATCTCGCTGCACGCCACCAATGACGACCTGCGCGACCTGCTCGTGCCGATCAACAAGAAGTTCCCGCTGAAAGACCTGATCGCCGCCTGCAAGGCCTATCCGGGCCTTTCCAACGCCAAGCGCATCACCTTCGAATATGTGATGCTGAAGGACGTCAACGATTCCCTCGACGACGCCAAGGCGCTGATCAAGCTGCTCAGGGGCATTCCGGCCAAGATCAACCTGATCCCGTTCAATCCCTGGCCCGGCACCAACTATCAGTGCTCGGACTGGGAGACGATCGAGAAGTTCGCCGACTACATCAACAATGCCGGCTATGCCTCGCCGATCCGCACCCCGCGCGGCCGCGACATCCTCGCCGCCTGCGGCCAGCTCAAGTCGGAGTCGGAGCGCATGCGCAAGGTCGACCGGCTGGCGCTCGAAGCCATGATGATCGCGGGACACGGCGAGGCGTGAGGCGCATCATCGCCTACCTCATCCGCTTTGCCGCCATCCTGGTCGGCTATGTCGTCGCCTCGCTGGCGGCGAGCGCCTTCCTCAACGTCCTGGTCCTGGCGCATCTGGGCTACACGCCGGCCGATCCGGAGCCGACAGCCACCGCATCGCTCTATTTCTCGGTGCCTTTCGTGGCGCTGTTCGTCGCCTATTTCGCCTTCATGCCGGCGGCGGTCGTCATTTTGATCGCCGAGGTGCTTGGCCGCCGCGACTGGCTGTTCTACGCGCTCGGCGGTGCCGTCATCGCCATCGTCTTTCTCGGCTTCGTGCACAATCTCGGCGATGCGAATTTCGACATCACCGAAACCAATGCCAGGCTGGCCGTGATCGGCGCCGGCATGGTCGGCGGCATCTTCTACTGGCTCTCAGCCGGTCGCTGGGCCGGAAGCTGGCGCCGCGCACCCTTGCTCGACGCGCAGCCGTGAGCCCTACTTCGCCTGTGCGGTCAGGATCTTGAGCGCGAAGGCAGAGAACACGCCGGCGAACAGATAGTCGACCACGCGCGTGACGCGCGGGCTTGCCTTCATCGCCGCCGAGAACTTTTCCGCCGCCAGCACCATCGGCACCGTCACCGGGATCGACAGCACGATGAACATCATGCCGAGGAAGAACAGCTTTCCGGACGCGTTCGGATCGTGCGCGGAGACGAATTGCGGCAGGAAGGTCATGAAGAACAGGATGATCTTGGGGTTGAGCAGGTTGACGCCGAGCCCGGCCGCCCAGCTGCGGAACAGGGAGACTTGCGGCCCGGTCCTCTTCTCCGGCGAGAAGGCCGAACCCTTCGTCACCGCCTGCCAGGCCAGGAACACCAGATAGCCGGCGCCAAAAATCTTCAGGACGAAGAAGGCCATCGGCGAGGCGACGATCAGCGCCGAGATGCCGACCACCACCAGCGTGGTGTGGATCAGCGTGCCGGTGAGCGCACCCGCCATCGAGGCAAAGCCGGTGGCGCGGCCCTGGCTCAGCGTGCGCGAGACGAACAGCGTCATGTCCGGCCCCGGCGTGATCGCCAGGATGACGGTGGCGATGGCGAACTGGATGAGCGTCGAAGTGTCGGGAATAAAGGACATGCGCGCGGCCCTGGGAGAGATCGCGCAGCCTATAACGCGACCATTTTTGCTCCGCCAGCGTCTGCCCGGGCAAACATCTGGCCCAGCCTGTGCTGGAGCCAGGCCTCTGTTCGTCTCTTGCGCCGCCCGGAAAGGCCGTGATACCTCGCCCCGCGAAGCTCTTTCCCGCGGAACCGCCAAAAATGTCCAAGATCAAGAACGTCAAGAAAGTCGTGCTCGCCTATTCCGGCGGCCTCGACACCTCCATCATCCTGAAATGGCTGCAGACCGAGCTCGGCGCCGAAGTCGTCACCTTCACCGCCGATCTCGGCCAGGGCGGCGAGCTGGAGCCGGCCCGTAAGAAGGCCGAGATGATGGGCATCAAGGACATCCGCATCGTCGATGTGCGCGAGGAATTCGTCGCCGACTTCGTCTTCCCGATGTTCCGCGCCAACACCGTCTATGAAGGCACCTACCTGCTCGGCACCTCGATCGCCCGGCCGCTGATCTCCAAGCACTTGGTCGAGATCGCGAAAGAGACCGGCGCCGACGCGATCGCCCATGGCGCCACCGGCAAGGGCAACGACCAGGTCCGCTTCGAATTGTCCGCCTATGCGCTCAACCCCGACATCAAGGTCATCGCGCCCTGGCGCGACTGGACGTTCAAGTCGCGCACCGATCTGATCAACTTCGCCGAGCAGCACCAGATCCCGGTCGCGAAGGACAAGCGCGGCGAAGCGCCCTTCTCGGTCGACGCCAATCTTCTGCACTCCTCTTCCGAGGGCAAGGTGCTGGAGGATCCGTGGAGCGAGCCGCCGGAATTCGTGCATCAGCGCACCGTTTCGCCGATGGACGCGCCCGATGCCGTCACCGAGATCGAGATCGAATTCCTCAAGGGCGACCCGGTCGCGCTCAACGGCAAGAAGTTGTCGCCGGCCACCATGCTGGCGGCGCTCAACGACCTCGGCCGCGACAACGGCATCGGTCGCCTCGATCTGGTCGAGAACCGCTTCGTCGGCATGAAGTCGCGCGGCGTCTACGAGACGCCCGGCGGCACCATCCTGATCGCCGCCCATCGCGCCATCGAATCGATCACGCTCGACCGCGGCGCCGCCCACCTCAAGGACGAGTTCATGCCGCGCTACGCCGAACTCATCTATAACGGCTTCTGGTTCTCGCCCGAGCGCCTCATGCTGCAGGCGATGATCGACAAGAGCCAGGAAGACGTCGAAGGCACGGTGCGGCTGAAGCTCTACAAGGGCAATGTCATGGTCACCGGCCGCAAGTCGAAGAAGACGCTTTATTCCGATGCGCTGGTCACCTTCGAGGACGACCGCGGCGCCTACGACCAGAAGGACGCCGAGGGATTCATTCGCCTTAATGGCCTGCGGCTGCGGACGCTGGCGGCAAGGAACCGTCGCTGAAGCTGCTAATCTCCCCCCTTGCGGGGGAGATGCCCGGCAGGGCAGAGGGGGGTGTGAAGGATCGCTGCCTCTCTGATTTGCAGCTGGGCGCCAGCGTGAAAATGGTGAGGATTGCCGGACAGGCTGGAGGGACAGCACCCCCCTCTGTCCTGCCGGACATCTCCCCCGCAAGGGGGGAGATTGGCCATCATCCCGGCTTTCGCCAATCTCCAAGTCCAACAAAAAAGCCCGGCGCATGGCCGGGCTGTTCTGCTCAACAGAGATTCAAAGATCAATCCGCGTCGATCGCCTCGGCGATGCGGGCGATGGCCTGCTGGTAGACGCTTGCCGAATTCCAGCCGGCGATTGCGCCCATATTGGCCTCATAGCTCGCGCCGGCGTGCCAGCCATGGCCCTTGAGGTAGTTGGCGGTGGAAGCCAGCGCCGTGTTGCGGTCGCGCAGGTTACCGCTGCCGACGCCGTATTTCAGCACGTTGCCGGGTAGGAACTGGGTGTGGCCGATCTCGCCATGCATGGCGCCGACCGAGGCGGCGCTGAGCGCGCCGCGATCGACCAGCTTGAGCGCCGCGATGGCGTGCGGGGTGAAATAATCCGGGCGGCGGCAGTCATAGGCGAGCGTCAGGATGGCCGACACCGTGTTCTGGTTGCCCATCGAGGCGCCGAAGCCGGTCTCCATGCCCCAGATGGCCAGCAGCACGCCCGGCGGCACGCCGTACGTCCGCTCGATATTGGCGAACATCGCCGCGTTCGCCTTCTTCAGCGCACGGCCTCTCGAGATGATGGCGGAAGCGCCGCGGCGCTTCATAAACGCCTCAACGGAGCCGCTGAAAGCCTTGTGGATGGCACGGTCGGCCGAAATCGTCCTTGTCGCGTAGGTCGCTCCGGCCAGCGCCGAAAGGCCCCTTTGGCCGACGCCGTTGGCCTTGGCCTCGGCGGCAAAGTCCTGCTTCCAGGCGTCGAAGCCGGCGCCGTTCTTGCCGCAGCTGGCCGCGGCCTCGGCGCCTGTCGCCAGCCCAAACATCGCCACCACCGCCGCGGTGGCCACGAAAATCCTTCCCTTGGCAAAAAATGCCATATCCGTCTCCTGGTTGCCTTGAATCACGTCCCGGTTGCGAATTTGCCAGCGAAACGCCTGATTGTCACCGCCCCCGCCGGGGACGTGACACCCGACACTGGCGAAAGAAGGGCAATTTGCCTACGATCAGCCATCAGGTGTGGCGGGCTTGCCTCATGAAAGACGTTGACGTCGTGATCATTGGCGCCGGTTCCGCGGGGCTTGCCGCGGCCAAGACGCTTCGAGCGGCCGGACTTTCCTTCCTTCTTCTCGAGGCGATGGACCGCATCGGCGGCCGCGCCTGGACCAGCGACCGCCATTTCGGCGTGCCCTTCGACATTGGCTCCGCCTGGCTGCACGCGGCAGACCGCAATCCTTATTTTCCGGAAGCCCAGGCGGCCGGCTGGACGCTGCATCACCACGACATGAATGTCGACCACCTCTATTACCGCAAGCGCAAGGCGGGCGAGGAGGAAGAGGCCGAGATGAAGGCGGCCGATGCCAAGCTGTTCGAATTGCTCGCCAATCACCAGGTCGAGGAAGGCGACGACGACCGGCTGTCGGCGCTGCTCGCCAAGGGCCAGGCGCCGCGCGCGGCCGCCACCTTCGCCGGTCCGATGGATTTCGGCGCCGACAAGGACGAGATCTCGATCCGTGACTTCCAGGCGGCGGCCGACCTCGACCCCAATTATTTCAGCAAGGAAGGGTTCGGCGCGCTGGTCGCGCGCTTCGGCTTCGATGTGCCGGTCGAGCTGTCGACGCCGGTGCGCAAGATCCTCTGGGATGTACCGGGCGTCGCCTGCGTCACCGACCGCGGCACGGTGCGCGCGAAGGCGGTGATCGTCACCGCCTCGCCGGCCGTGCTCGCCTTCGAGGAGATCGAGTTCTCGCCGGCGCTGCCCGACGCGCATTTCGGCGCCTTCTTCGACCTGCCCATGGGCATGCTGACCAAGTTGCCGGTGGAGATCAAGGCCACGCGGCTCGGTCTTGAACCTTTCGACGACCTTCTGATCGAACGCATGGCCAGGCACGACATCTATTTCCTCTGCTTCCCCTTCGATCTCGACCTGATGGTCGGTTTCGTCGGCGGCGACTTCGCCTGGGAGATGTCGGCCGCCGGCGAGGCGGCCGGGGTCGATTTCGTCGTCGACCGCCTGTGCGGCATCTTCGGCGGCGACGTGAGGAAGCATGTCGGCCGCGCCATGATGACGAACTGGGGTGCGGAGCGCTTTGTGCGCGGCGCCTATGCCGCGGCGCGCCCTGGCCGTTCGGAGGCGCGCGCGACGCTGATGCAGCCGGTGGCGGAAAAGATCTTCTTCGCCGGCGAGCATGTCGCCGGCCCGCTGATCCAGACCTGCGGCGGCGCCAGGCTTTCGGGCGAAAGCGTGGCGCGGCAGGTCATTGCCCAGCTCGCTACGAAATAGCTTCGGAACGCCGGAGGCCCGGCGGACGTTTCGACGAGGCTTCCACCTCTTCCGCATGTTGAAAACAAGATGAAGCTGTTCGACTGTCCAAACTGCGGCCACCGCCTTTATTTCGAGAACGCCCAGTGTCTGAACTGTTCCAGCCTGGTGCTCTACGACCCGTACGAAGCACGTTTCCTGCTGGCGGGTGCGAGCGGCGTTGCCGCATGTGGCAATGCCGATGAATGCGCCTGCAACTGGCGTGCCGAGGCTGGCCGGACTTTCTGCCGCGCCTGCGCCCTCAACCAGGTCATTCCCGACCTTTCCATCGACGGCAACCGTCGGCGCTGGATCCGGGTCGAAGCAGCGAAGAAGCGGGCCGTCTATTCACTGCTCGCCTTTGGCCTGCCGGTCGTTCCCAAGGCCGACGCCAAGGATGAGATCGGCCTTGCCTTCGACCTCCTCGCCGACCCGATCGGCGCCGGTCCGGGCGGAGAGCGCATCCTGACCGGCCATGACAACGGCTTGATCACCCTCAATGTTGCCGAGGCCGATTCCGCCGAACGCGAAAGACGGCGCGTCGAGATGGGCGAGAACTATCGCACCTTGCTCGGCCATTTCCGTCACGAGCTCGGCCATTATTATTGGGATCGGCTGATCCGTGGCGATCCCGCTCGGCTTTCAGTCTTCCGCGCGCTCTTCGGCGACGAGCAGGCCGATTATGAGCAGGCCCTGAAGGCATACTACGCCAATGGCGCGCCGCCGGACTGGCAGCAACGCCACATCTCCGCCTATGCCGCATCCCATCCCTGGGAGGACTGGGCCGAGACCTGGGCGCATCATCTCCACATCGCCGACACGCTGGAAATGGTCCATGCGCTGAATTTTCCGCTGGGCCGGCTGGAGACCGTGGATGCCGACGCCATCCCGCGCGGCGACACTGGTGGCCGTCTGCACCCGGCGCCCGCCGATCCCGACCTGGATCCGGAGCCATTTGAAAGGATCCTGGCCCGCTGGCTGGTATTGTCGGAGGCATCCAACTCGATCAACCGCTGCATGGGTCTGCCGGATCTTTACCCCTTCGTGATTTCCGAGGTGGCGGCGCGCAAACTCGCATTCGTGCACGAGCTTTTGACAGGCGCGCCGAAAAAGGCCTGGAACAATTCGTGAGCGGGCGCAAAGCACTTTAGCCGGAACGCATAAGCCTTTGTTTCGTTTCCGATCCCGAGGGAGCGTTGAAAACGGAGAGAAGAACCATGACACGCGTGTTGTTTCCGGCTCTGGCCGGTGCGCTGCTCACAATCTCGGGCGCAGCTTTCGCCGACACTCCCGTACAGGCGGTGACCGACTTGAACGTTCGCGCTGGCCCCGGGCCGCAATATCCGGTTATCGGCGTGCTGGCGGCAGGGCAGTCGGCCACGCTTAACGGCTGCATCGAAGGCAGCAAATGGTGCACGATCGCCGAAGCTGACGGCAAGGGCTGGGTCTATTCCGACTATGTGACGGGCGATTTCGGCGGCAGCCGCGTCGTCGTGACCCGCCGCCCGGCCAATGCCGAGATCGCCGTCGTCGCCCCGCCGACCGACAACATCTACACGACCGATACCTACACCGGCGCCATCGTTTCCAACGACGACGCCATCGAGTCGATCGGCAGGCCGCCGGCCGAGGTCGGCACCTATGTCGCCACGCACCGGGTCGATCCGGTCTATCTCGACGGCGAGGTGGTGACCGGCGCCACTCTGCCCGACACGGTCGAGCTGCGTGAAATCCCCGATTATCGGTACCGCTACGTCTATGTGAACAACCAGCCGGCGCTGGTCGATCCGGGCACGCGGCGCATCGTCTATGTGATGCGCTGATCGGCCTGATCGCTGTCAGATAACGGCCGCCATCGCTGGCGGCCGTTTTTTGATCCTGCGCGCGGCAACTCCGCGTGGACGGTAATTGCGCGGTAACTGCCGATCTCCTAGACCCATGTGGCGAAAGCCTTCGGCAGGGGAGCCGCGTGACGATCGACAATGCCGCCTTCGAGCGCTATCGCCGCTCGCCGAACGAAAAGACCAATTTGCTGCGCCTGTTCTTCGGGACGGCGATCGTCATCGCCTTCTGGATGGCGATGACGGCTCTGGTGCTGTTTGCCGGCACCTATGTCTACATTGTCTGGCGTCTCCCCGGCCCCTCGACCGGGCGCTACATGCAGGACTTCCTGGCATCGCCCACCGGCATCCTGAGCGCCCTGACCTCCTTTGCCGGCATCTGGATCGGCCTGTGGGTGGCAATGCGCTTCGTCCATGGCGAGCCGCTGTCGGCCCTGTTCGGCGTCAGCCGCCGCGTCGCGGGCGGCGATTTCCTCAAGGGCCTGGCCGCGGTGCTGATCACGTCCTTATTCTCCGAGGTCCTGCTCTATTGGCTGCAGCCGGAGATCGCGCGCGGACCGATCGCGTTCTCGTCCTGGCTGCTCTTTCTTATCCCGATCGTGCTGCTCGCCTTCCTGCAGACCTCGTCGGAGGAGATGCTGTTTCGCGGCTATCTGCTGCGCGGCCTCGCCTACCGCTTCAGCAGCCCGCTGGTCTGGGCGCTGCTGCCCGGGCTGCTGTTCGCGTCGCTGCACTGGAATTCGGCCTCGACACTTGCCATCAATGCCTGCGTGCTGGTCTCGATCGGCACCTTTGCCCTGCTGCTCACGCTCCTGGTCTATGTCACCGGCAATCTCGGCGCCGGTTTCGGCGCTCATCTCGGCAACAATCTGACCGGCTTCCTGCTGATCTCGCACCAGGAGGGCTACAATGGCTTCGCGCTGCTTAATGCCAAGCCCCTCGAAGGCCCCGGCTGGACCGGGCTGGACGCCGTTCTCATCGCCGCGATCGGTATCGTCAGCACGCTTTTGACGATACTGCTGCTTTTGCACCGCCGCTCGCCGCTCAGGGTCGGGACGATCAAGCAAAGCCTGGGCTGAGTTATCGACAATAGCGGCGTTTTGGCTCGGATTCCGGCATTGTTTTTTGATGCATGCCGTTGCCGCAAAACCGCTTCGCACTTTTGCGCGAGATGCATCAGCCTTGACTCCGCGGCCAATTTCCTGTCTAGAGCCGCTGAATTCCGCGACGAGTTTTCTTTCGCGAAAGCCGACCAGGACGCCGAAGCCTCTTTGAGGCAGGTGCTGTAAAGAGATCCTGGAGGCCAACACCCGGCAGCGCGATGCGCCCCCGGGTGCTTTTTGGCTTTGCGCTTTTGCTTGGCGACCCGGCGCGAACGCACTACCTCTCGGTCGAAACCCACCGAGATCAAGGACCGCAGATGTTTGAATCCCTCCAGGAGCGTCTTGGCTCCATCCTGAACGGCCTGACTGGCCGCGGCGCGCTGTCCGAGGCGGATGTCTCGGCGGCTTTGCGCGAGGTGCGCCGGGCGCTGCTCGAGGCCGACGTCGCGCTGGAAGTGGTTCGCTCCTTCACCGACAAGGTGCGCGAGAAGGCGGTCGGCGCCGCGGTGCTGAAGTCGATCAAGCCCGGACAGATGGTCGTCAAGATCGTCCATGACGAGCTGGTCGAGATGCTCGGCGCCGAGGGCGTGGCCGTCGACCTCAACGCGCCGGCGCCCGTCGTCGTCATGATGGTCGGCCTGCAGGGCTCCGGCAAGACGACGACCTCGGCCAAGATCGCCAAGCGCCTGACCGAGCGGCAGAACAAGAAGGTCCTGATGGCCTCGCTCGACACGCGGCGGCCCGCAGCACAAGAGCAGCTGCGCCAGCTCGGCGAGCAGACCAAGGTCGCTACCCTGCCGATCATCGCCGGCCAGAGCCCGGTCGATATCGCCAAGCGCGCCGTGCAGGCCGCCAGGCTTGGCGGCCATGACGTCGTCATCCTCGACACCGCCGGCCGCACCCATATCGACGAGCCGCTGATGGTCGAGATGGCCGACATCAAGAAGGTGTCGAGCCCGCACGAGATCCTGCTGGTCGCCGACTCGCTGACCGGCCAGGACGCCGTCAACCTTGCCAAGAGCTTCGACGAACGCGTCGGCATCACCGGCCTGGTGCTGACCCGCATGGACGGCGACGGCCGCGGCGGCGCGGCCCTTTCGATGCGCGCCGTGACCGGCAAGCCGATCAAGCTGATCGGCACCGGCGAAAAGATGGACGGGCTGGAGGAATTCCACCCCAAGCGCATCGCCGACCGCATCCTCGGCATGGGCGACATCGTCTCGCTCGTCGAGAAGGCCGCCGAGACCATCGACGCCGAGCAGGCGGCGGCGATGGCCAAGAAGATGCAGTCGGGCAAGTTCGACCTGAACGACCTCGCCCAGCAGCTTCAGCAGATGTCGAAAATGGGCGGCATGGGCGGCATCATGGGCATGATTCCCGGCATGGGCAAGATGAAGGACCAGCTCGCCGCCGCCGGCCTCGACGACAAGATGTTCGGCCGCCAGCTCGCCATCATCTCCTCGATGACCAAGGCCGAGCGCGCCAACCCCGATATGCTCAAACACTCGCGCAAGAAGCGCATCGCCGCCGGCTCCGGCACCGACGCGGCCGAGATCAACAAGCTGTTGAAGATGCACCGCGGCATGGCCGACATGATGAAGGCGATGGGCGGCAAGGGCAAAGGCGGCGGCCTCATGCGCGGCATGATGGGCGGCCTCGCCTCGAAAATGGGCCTTGGCGGCATGATGCCGGGCGGCGGCATGCCCGATCTTTCCAGGATGGATCCCAAGCAGCTCGAGGCCCTGCAGAAGCAGGCGCAGGCCGCCGGTCTCGGCAAAGGCATGCCGGGCGGACTTCCCGGTGGCGGCGGACTGCCGGGCCTGCCCGGCGGCATGAAGCTTCCGGGTCTTCCGGGCCTCGGCGCCGGCGGGCTGCCCGGCCTTGGGAAAAAGAAGTGAGGGGGCGATGAACGAGGAGAAAGACATGGCCGACGCACGCGCCATCCTGGCTGGCTACCGCGCTTCGATCGACAACATCGACGCCGCCCTCATCCATATGCTGGCCGAGCGCTTCCGCTGCACCAAGGCCGTCGGCGTTCTGAAGGCCGAGCATGGCCTGCCGCCCGCCGACCCCGCGCGTGAGCAGCAGCAGATCGCCCGCCTTCGCCAACTGGCGAAGGATGCGCATCTCGACCCGGATTTCGCGGAGAAATTCCTCAACTTCGTCGTCCGCGAAGTGATCCGGCACCACGAACAGATCGCCGCTGCCAACGGCGTGACGAAAACCGGCTGAAACCCAGCTGAAAACTCATCAACGAAATCAGAGCTTTTAGGAGAAAACAATGGCACTGAAGATCAGACTGGCCCGTGCGGGCTCGAAGAAGCGTCCCTACTACCACGTCGTCGTCGCCGACGCCCGTTCGCCGCGCGACGGCCGGTTCATCGAGTCGCTCGGCTCGTGGAACCCGCTGCTGCCGAAGGACGGCGAGCGCGTCAAGGTCGACGCCGATCGCATCAAGCATTGGCTGTCGCATGGCGCCCAGCCGACCGACCGCGTGCTGCGCTTCCTCGACGAGGCCGGCCTTGCCAAGCGCGAGACCCGCTCGAACCCGAACAAGGCCCTGCCCGGCAAGAAGGCGCAGGAACGCGCCGCCCTTTTGAAGAAGGCCCAGGAAGACGCGGCCGCTGCCGCCGCCGCGGCGACCGCCGCGCCGGCCGAGGCTGAAGCCGCCACCGCCGAGTAATCACGGCTTTTTCGTTAACGAGAACGGCGGGCCCATGCCCGCCGTTTTTTATTCGATTGTCCGGTCCGATGCCTCAATAGCCGGACGGGCAGCGCGCCACATAAACGCGTCCGTAGCGGTCGCGGTAGCGGCACTGGCCGGCTTCGCTGGCATGACCGATCAGCGCGCCGGCCACTGCGCCAACAGCGCCGCCGACCACCGCGCCTTGCACCGGATCGCCTGCCACCGCGGCACCGACCGCCGCACCGCCCAGGCCGCCGATCGCAGCACCCTTTTCTGTTTGCGAGCAGGCGCCAAGGGCCACCGTCAGCACCAGGATGGTAATTGCTTTCTTCATTGCTGTTCCTCTCTCAAGCGCCGTCCTCGCCGCCATGCCCTAAACTCACGAACAGCTGAATTGATCCCGCAGATGATGAAGATTGGCCGGCTACGCGCCGGCCGGATTTACGGCACTGAGCGCCAACGCATTGAAACTTCGTGGTTTTCACCGCTCGGTGAGGCGCTTCAGATTGCCGAGCCCGGCCTCGAAATCCTTGCCGATCAGCGTGTCGAAATTCATGAACAGGCCCATCAGCTTGGCAATGAAAGGCCTTGCGCCGCGCATTGCCCAGGTGACCGTGGTGCCCTCGCCGGACGGCGAAAGCGAGAAGTCGACACTGTTGTTGGCCCTGAACGGCTTTTCGAAATCGAGTTTGAGCGAAACCAGCGAGGACGGCACCGAGTTGACGATTTCCATGCGCCCCTTGCCGGCCTTGGAATTGCCCTCCCAGGCATAGGCCGCGCCCTTGCCGCTTTCGGCGCCGGACAGCGTGCGCTTCATCTTCGGATCGAGCTTTTCGTAGGGCGACCATTCGGGCCAGCGCCGAAAATCGTCGATCAGCGGGAAGATCGTCTCGGCAGGCGCCTTGATGCTGGCCGAGCGGGTGACGACGAAATCGTTCGGCCGGGTCGCGGCATAGACCAGCACGGCGGCGATGATGACGGCCAGGATGATGAGGATGGTGGCAAACATCTCTTCTCCTCCCTATCGTGAAAACGGGATCAGCGCGCGCACTCTTGCGTCGCGCAGATAGAGCCCGCCCCACAGGATAATGCCGAGATAGACGCCGAACAGCGTGTGCGAGAACAGCGGGTTGCCAATCCGCACATGCGTCGAAATCGCGCCGCCCATATAGGCGGTGAGCAGGATGGCGCCGAGCACCGACGTGCGTGGCCATGCGTAGAGCGCGGTCGAGACCAGGCCGATGACGCCCAGCATGCGCGCCACATTCGGATCGGCCGGCCAGCCGAGCTGCGCCATCGTTTGCGTGACGATGTCGAGCGGCGGCAGCTTGATGGCGCCGTCGAAGATCATGAACAGGACGATGACGCCGCTGAGCGCGCGCCCGGCCCACAAAGCGCCTTTTGAAGCAGGCGCGGCTTCGGAAATGCTCATGGATATTCCCTCCTGATGGTTTCGAATGCCGGCCATTTGCCGGGTTCGATCCAAGGACGAAGGAACATGCCGCGATCCTACACGCCTTCGTCATACTCGGGCTTGACCCGAGCCGTGACGTCGAACGAAGAATGCAGCGCTCTAGAATGAAGCTCCAGCCAGGCGATCTTAACTTCTGGGTCTGCGCCGCGTCGCTTCGCTCCTTGCTCCGCCCTAGAATGACGAAGAGAACACAGCGCTTTCGACCAGTCTCCGAGGGCAGAGCCCTCGTGGGTCGACCTCCTAAGAGAAATAGAACTTGTCGGCCGCGATCATCTTCGGCGGCGTCTCGTCCAGCGCCTCGAACACGGAGATCTCGCAGACGCGGCAAAGGCCGTCGAGCGCCAGGTCGTTGGCCTCGATGCCGAACGGGTCCTCGAGCTCTTCCGACAGCGCGTCGAGGCCGAAGAACGTATAGGCGATCAGCGCCGTGAACAGCGGCGTCGCCCAACCCGTGGTCGAGACCAGGCCGATCGGCAAGAGCAGGCAGACGACATAGGCCGTGCGGTGCACCAGCAGCGTATAGGCGAAGGGCAAGGGCGTGCCGGCGATCCGCTCGCAGCCGGCCTGGATGGCGGCGATCGCGGCCAGCCTTTCATCGAGGATGCGGAAGCCGATCGGGTCGAGCGCGCCCGCCTCGCGCCGCGCATTGGCGCGCCGGCCCATGCGGCGGACCATGTCGTCGGCCGGATTGGTGCGGGCGGCGGCCTTGTCGACCTCGTCGCCGATGAAGGCGCGGGCGTCCTTTATGCTGTCGATTTTGCGCAGTTGCCCGCGCAGCAGGTGGCAGAAGGCAAGCGCCTCCATCAGAAGAGCGCGCTGCTCGGCGCGGTCGCCGACCAGGCTGGTGGTGGCGCGCGCCAGGTTGCGTATCTCGAAAACCAGCGCGCCCCAGAGCTTGCGGGCCTCCCACCAGCGGTCATAGGCGGCGTTGTTCCGGAACGACAGATAGATCGAGAGCGTCACGCCGACGAGCCCGAAAGGCGCGATGCTGAAAGCGCTGAGGTCGAGATGGAACTGCCGCGCGAGCAGCAGGATGACCGCCGAATAGAGGGCGAAGCCGAAAATCTGCGGCAGGATGCGCGGCACCACCGAACCACGCATGATGAAGAACAATTGCAGGAATGTCGGGCGCGGTCGGACGATCATCGGGTTAACCTTTGCAAGCCGGCTTGGCTTTGATGTCTTATTGTGCGGTCGATGCCCGCGGCGCAACAGCAAGCGACATCGAGATGTCGTCGGCACGGCTGGACCGTCGGCCCTTGCATGTATTGAAACATACGACTGCGACTGCCAAGAGGAGGAGCGACGATGACGGGCGAGACCGAGCTGCAAAAACTGCTGGCGTCGATGACGCCGCAACTGCTTGCCGACGTCTATGTGTTCGCGACGCTGGCGCCGGACACGCCGGTCCCGGCGAGACTCGATCCCATCATGCAATTTCGCGAGCGGGAAGGCCTGACCCTGATCACGACCGAAGACGAGGCGAAGGCCGCCGGCCTTGCCGGAACGTTCCGCTGCCGGATGATCACGCTCGACATCCACTCCTCGCTGGAAGCCGTCGGCTTCCTCGCCGCCATCACGAGACGGCTCGCGGCGGCCGGCATGGGCGTCAATCCGGTCTCGGCCTTCTATCACGACCATCTCTTCGTGCCCGCCGACCGGGCCGAGGAAGCGCTGGCCATATTGCAGCGGTTGGCGGCGGAAAGCGGTGGGTGAACTCAGCGCCTGAGCGCGTAGAGGATATCAGGCAGGCCTTCCTCGTTGGTCGAGCCATCGCCGAAACCTTCGGCGCGAAAGCCGTGGCGTTCGTAGAAACGGCGGGCACCGGTGTTGGCCTGGAAGCAATGCAGCTTGATCACAGGCATCCCGGCCGTGGCCTGAGTCAGAAGCCGGGCGCCGATGCCTTGCCTGGTCCAGGCCGGATCGAGATAGAGCTGCTCGACCCATTCGCCGCTGACGGCGATGAAGCCGACGATATTTTCTCCGGCGACGGCGACGCTCACTTGCTGATTGGGCAGCAGGATGTCGCGGATGAAGAACAGGTCCTCCGCCGGCGTATGCAACACCGGCATCCAGTCGAAGGCATTGAGCGACGCGCGCATCATCCTGGCGATGGCGACGGCATCGGAGCCGATGGCCGGGCGTAGGGTGATTTCGGTCCGGTCACTCATAGGCCGGCGCTGCCCCTCATCCGCCCTTCGGGCACCTTCTCCCCGTTGAACGGGGAGAAGGAAGGGCGCCCCGGCCGAAGGCCGAGCCCGCGACTGCGGGCCGCCGGTCGTCCGGCGCCCCCGCGGAGGGCCAGCCGCGGCAGCGGCGATACGGCCCGTGAGCGAGATTAAGCCGCCTTCTTCTTCGGCTGGATGAGGCCGCGCTCGACCAGCAGCTCGGCGATCTGCACGGCGTTCAGCGCTGCGCCCTTGCGCAGATTGTCGGAGACCACCCACATCGACAGGCCGTTGTCGACGGTCGAATCCTCGCGGATGCGCGAGATGAAGGTGGCGTCCTCGCCAGCCGATTCGAGCGGCGTGATGTAGCCGCCGTTCTCGCGCTTGTCGAGCACCTGGCAGCCAGGCGCCTCGCGCAGGATCTCGCGCGCCTCATCCGCCGTGATCGGCTTCTCGAACTCGATGTTGACGGCTTCCGAATGGCCGATGAACACCGGCACGCGCACGCAGGTCGCCGTCAGCTTGATCTTTGGGTCGAGCATCTTCTTGGTTTCGGCGACCATCTTCCACTCTTCCTTGGTGAAGCCGTCATCGAGGAAGACGTCGATATGCGGGATGACATTGAAGGCGATGCGCTTGGTGAACTTCTTGACGTCGACCTGGTCGGCGACGAACACCGCGCGGGTCTGGGTGAACAGCTCATCCATGCCTTCCTTGCCGGCGCCGGAGACCGACTGGTAGGTGGCGACGACGACGCGCTTGATGGTGGCGACGTCATGCAGCGGCTTCAGCGCCACGACGAGCTGCGCGGTCGAGCAGTTCGGGTTGGCGATGATGTTCTTGCGTGTAAACAGCGAGATCGCGTCCGGGTTAACCTCCGGCACGATCAGCGGCACGTCCGGATCGTAGCGGAAGGCCGATGAATTATCGATGACGACGCAGCCCTGCTTGCCGATCTTCGGCGACCATTCCTTCGACACATTGCCGCCCGCCGACATGACGCAGATGTCGGTATCGGAAAAATCGTACTGGTCGAGTGCCTTGACCTTCAGCGTACGGTCGCCGAAGGACACTTCGGTGCCCTGGCTGCGCCGCGACGCCAGCGCCACCACTTCGCTCACCGGGAAGCCGCGTTCGTCCAGAATGTTGAGCATTTCGCGGCCCACATTGCCCGTGGCGCCGACTACCGCAACCTTGAAACTCATCTGATATCTCCTGTCCCTCTCCGCTTGGTTGTTGGAGAAACCCGCCGGCCTCATGCGGGTTCCGTCCCCGGGCCGGACCCGGGAGAGGGTGGTTAGGCCAAGGGAATCACACCGTTTTGGTGGTGGTTTTGGCCGTAGTTTTGCTGGAACGGACGGACGCGTCTAAGCGCCCAGCCCAATGCGTTACATTGTGGCTGGGGGAGTCGAATGCAAGAAGAGCCATCAAAAGGCCGCGCATTTGAAAAACGATCCCGTTCGACGCCGGCTTTTACGCGGTTTGATAGAAGAGTCAATCGGCGCAACGCTCTCCTTCTCCCCGTCACTATACGGGGAGAAGGTGCCCGAAGGGCGGATGAGGGGCGGCGCCGACTTCGACAGTTAGCTCGTCCGGAAGTGAGGCCTGAAGCCTCGCCCCTGCCTTACCTATCAGCGGTCGCGCTGCCCCTCACCTGCCTGCCGGCATCCTCTCCCCGTATAGTGACGGGGAGAGGGGCGCTCTCGCGAGCGGTTTCGCCAGCCGGCACAGCATGGTCGCGGTCCCGGTGGAGCCGATGCACTATACAAGTGAGGCCGCAAGAAGTACGAACGCCCAAATATCCTTTGGCTGGCGCAGTGCCGGCCTTGTGCTCCACGACGAGCACAGAACCCCGAATTCCGAAAGAAGAAAATGTCCAGTTTCGAAACGATCGTTCCTGCGCTGGCGGAGGCGCTGGAAAAGCGCGGTTACTCAGCGCTGACGCCGGTGCAGAAGGCGGTGCTTGGGCCGGAGCTCGGCCAGGCCGACGCGCTGGTTTCGGCGCAGACCGGCTCCGGCAAGACCGTCGCCTTCGGCCTCGCCGTGGCGCCGACCCTGCTTGGCGGTGCTGAGCGTTTCGCCGGCGCCGGCGCGCCGCTGGGGCTGGTCGTGGCGCCGACACGCGAGCTGGCGCTGCAGGTGCGGCGCGAGCTCGAATGGCTTTACGAACTGACTGGCGCGCAGATCGCCTCCTGCGTCGGCGGCATGGACATGCGCACCGAGCGGCGCGCGCTGGAACGCGGCGCCCACATCGTCGTCGGCACGCCCGGGCGGCTGCGCGACCACATCACGCGCGGCGCGCTCGACATGTCGGCGCTGAAGGCCGTGGTGCTGGACGAGGCCGACGAGATGCTCGACCTCGGTTTTCGCGAAGACCTCGAATTCATCCTCGATGCCGCACCGCCCGAGCGCCGCACGCTGATGTTTTCCGCCACCGTGCCGCGCTCCATCGCAACGCTCGCCCAGGGCTACCAGCGCGACGCGGTGCGGATCTCCGCCGGCGGCGAGGAAAAGCAGCATCTCGACATCGAATACCGAGCGCTCAGCGTTGCCCAGGCCGACCGGGAAAACGCCATCATCAACGTGCTGCGCTACTACGAGGCGCAAAACGCGCTGGTGTTCTGCAACACACGCGCGGCGGTCAACCACCTGACGGCGCGCTTCAACAACCGCAATTTCTCCGTCGTGGCGCTGTCGGGCGAGCTCAGCCAGAACGAGCGCAGCCACGCGCTGCAGGCGATGCGCGACGGCCGCGCAAAAGTCTGCATCGCAACGGATGTCGCGGCGCGCGGCATCGACCTGCCCAATCTCGAGCTGGTGGTGCATGCCGATCTGCCGACCAACCCCGAGACGCTGCTGCATCGCAGTGGTCGCACGGGCCGCGCCGGGCGCAAAGGCGTCAGCGCCCTGATCGTTCCTGGAAATGCCCGCAGGCGCACCGAGCGGCTGCTTGGCAATGCCGGCATCAAGGCGACATGGGCGAGCCCGCCCTCGGCCGACGATGTGCTGCGCCGCGACGACGAGCGCATTCTGGCCGACCCCGCGCTTGCCGAACCGATCAACGAGGAGGAGCGCTCCTTCATCGAGACGCTGCTCAACCAGCACGGCGCCGAACAAGTGGCGGCGGCCTTCGTGCGGCTTTGCCGCAGCAGCCGCTCGGCGCCTGAGGACCTGCTCGACGTCGCGTCGTTCACGCCTTCGCATGAAAGATTGGCGGGCGAGAAATTCGCGCGCCGCGACGAAACACCCAGCCGCCGTGACGATTTCGGCGACAGCGTCTGGTTCTCGCTTTCGGTCGGCCGCCGCCAGAATGCCGAGCCGCGCTGGCTGATCCCAATGCTATGCCGCACCGCCGGCATGTCCAAGCGCGAGATCGGCGCCATCAAGATGCAGCCGGAAGAGACCTTCGTGCAGATCGCCGCCGACTGGGCCGACCGATTCGTCGCCGCGATCGGCCCCGACCGCAAGCTGCAGGGCAACATCGCGGTCAGGCGGATCGACGGCACGCCGGACCTGTCGCGCGCCGGCTACCAGCCGTCGAAGCCGGACAAGAAGCCGCATCGCGGCAAGGGTGCTTTCGACCAGAAGAGCCCCAGATTCGAGAAGCGGGAGCCGGGCGAGCGACAGCCTGGCGGCGAGGCGAAATCTTGGAAGCCTGGCAAACCGAAGTTCGACAAGCCGAAATCCGACCAGTCGGCAAAGCGCAAGAAGCAGAAGAAGCGGCCAGCGTAAGATCGCGACGGAAGTTGGAAGCCGACCCGCGGCGAGCGCCGGGTAGATCGCCAACCTCGGAGATTAGCTGAAGCGTCCGAACTTCGTCATCCACGGGCGGAGCGGGAGCGAAGCGGACGCGTAGACCCGAGGATCCATTCCGTGACCTCGCGCGAAGAGTCGCAACGGTGCGGAACGAAGGCTTTTTCTGAACCGCTGCGACGCTCATAGGTCACGGAATGGCAACTGTGTTCACGCGAATGCGGTTTTGTCGCGCATGATGGCGTTGAGGACGACCA
>NZ_VFTM01000051.1:0-34350 GCF_006439555.1 Mesorhizobium sp. B3-1-6
GATCGGCACGATGCCGGCCTCCTGGCAGAGCGCGGCGTAGCGGGCCAGCGCGTGGGTGTTCGAGGCGATCGAATTGGCCGAGGGCACGCCCTTGCCGGTATCGATGTCGATCACCGCGCGCCATTTGGCGAAGCGGGCGCCGAGCTTGTAATAGTCGGCGAGTCGCTCGCGCAGCCCATCGAGGCCCTCGGTGATGGTGTC
The DNA here is from genome assembly GCF_006439555.1 of Mesorhizobium sp. B3-1-6. Taxonomy (NCBI): domain Bacteria; kingdom Pseudomonadati; phylum Pseudomonadota; class Alphaproteobacteria; order Hyphomicrobiales; family Phyllobacteriaceae; genus Mesorhizobium; species Mesorhizobium sp. B3-1-6. The sequence continues at coordinate 202 of NZ_VFTM01000051.1, forward strand.
GCCAGGAAAGCCGGCCAGAGGCTTGGCGCCGAGGTCGACCTTGATGCCCGGGATGGCGCCTGCCGCCTTGATGATATCGACCAGCGGGGTGCCGTCGGCAGCCTTCTGGCGGATGGTCTCGTCATAGAGGATGACGCCGGAGATGTACTTCGTCATCGCCTCCTTGGCGCGGAACATCATCTCGCGGTAGTCGCGCCGGTTGTCGGCGGTCGATTCGACGCCGATGACGTCGAAGCGCTTCTTGATGGTGCCGGAGCTTTCATCGGCGGCCAAAAGGCCTTTGCCATCGGCCACGATCGCGGCGGCGATATCTTCGAGACGTTCGCTCATGGGTGCTCTCCTACGCTGCGTTTGTTCCGCGCTAGCAGAAGACTACCGCCAAAGGAATGACGCCGGAAAGCTAGAATCGATTGAAAGCCGCGCGGGCTTTGCCTGGTCTCGGACTGTTTACCGCTTCAACACCTCGACGCCGGGCAGCGGCTTGCCTTCCATCCATTCGAGGAAGGCGCCGCCGGCGGTCGAGACATAGGTGAAGTCGTCGGCGACGCCAGCATGGTTGAGCGCGGCCACCGTATCGCCGCCGCCGGCGACCGAGACAAGCTTGCCTGCCTTGGTGCGCGCCGCCGCATGCTTTGCCGCGGCCACCGTGGCGCGGTCGAAGGGCTCGATCTCGAAAGCGCCGAGCGGGCCGTTCCAGACCAGCGTGGCGGCGCGGTCGATCCAGTCGTTGACGCTTTGTACGGTCTTTGCGCCGACATCGAGGATCATGCCGTCGGCCGGCACGTCCGAGATGGCGACGGTCTCGCTGGCGGCGCCCGCCTTGAATTCCTTGGCCACGACGCCGTCGGCGGGCAGGATGATGGCGCAGCCGGCTTCCGCCGCCTCGATCATGATCTGCTTGGCGGTGCCGGCGAGGTCATGCTCGCAGAGCGACTTGCCGACATCGGTGCCGCGCGCGGCAAGAAAGGTGTTGGCCATGCCGCCGCCGATCACCAGCGCGTCGACCTTCTTCACGAGGTTCATCAAAAGGTCGATCTTGGTCGAGACCTTGGCGCCACCGACGATGGCCACGACCGGCCGTGCCGGATCGCCAAGGCCCTTTTCCAGCGCGTCGAGCTCGGCTTGCATGGTGCGGCCGGCATAGGCCGGCAAATGGCGCGCCAGGCCTTCGGTCGAGGCATGGGCGCGGTGCGCGGCGGAAAAGGCGTCGTTGACATAGATGTCGCCATTGGCGGCGAGCTTTTCGGTGAAGGCCGGCTCGTTCTTCTCCTCGGCCTTGTAGAAGCGGGTGTTTTCGAACAGCATGACGTCGCCGTCCTTCATCGCCGCGACTGCATCCGCCGCCTTGTCGCCGACGCAGTCGGCGGCAAAGCCGACCGGACGGCCGAGAACCTCAGTCGTGGCCCTGGCGATCGGCTCGAGCGAGAATTCGGCCGATGGGCCGTCCTTGGGGCGGCCGAAATGCGCAAGCAGGATGACCTTGGCGCCCTTTTTCGAGAGCTCGGCAATGGTCGGCGCTATGCGCTCGATGCGGGTGACATCGGTCACCTTGCCGTCGGCCACGGGAACGTTGAGGTCGACGCGCACAAGCACGCGCTTGCCGCTGACGGCGCCGATATCGTCGAGTGTCTTGAAGCCGGCCATGGTCGTTCCTTTTTAGCGAAAACGCGGCGACCTTACCCGGCGCGAAGGACGATGCAAGGGTCGCGTCGATGGTGCGCGCGCAAAAATGATGTCGGCTTGAGACATCAGCCTTCGCCGGTTGCCTTCTGGCTGTCCGGTCCGGGCGCCCCGGTGCCGATCGGCACGTCGTCGACCGCCTGCTTTTCGGCCGGCCTGCGCCAGTTGCGGACGAGCGCGCCGATGCGGTCGGCGATCTCGCCGGCGCTCAGGAATACCGGCACGCGCGCCACCGGCGCGGTCGGCTCGAAGGACAGGCCAAGCCCGGTGATCCTGCCTTTTTCGTCGACATCGCGCACGATCAGCTCGATCGGACCGATCATCACGCGGTCGGCATATTCGGCATGGCCGCCGAGCCGCTCGGTAACGAGCGCTGCAACGGTGAGCTTCTGCTCGGCCTCGGACAGGCCCGGGGCATAGGCGGCTTCCAGCTCCGCGGCCGAGCGGGCCGGATCGACGGCAAAGGCGCCGAAAAAGTCGGCATCCTCCGGGTCGACCACCGCGCGGCTGGCGAAGAGCTTGTCGAGCAGGCGCGGGTAGCGGTCCGGTACGAAGATGTAGACCTGATCGCCGGCCGCCAGCCGGCCCATGTCCTGGAAGCGCATCGAGCGGCCGTCGCGCAGCACCAGCGAGGGCCTCGCCCACCGCGGGATGCGCTCGCCCCGCGCCACCGGGCTGCCGGGTGCGACGCGATAGGCGAGCAGCTCATGATGTGCCGAGCCCGGCAATTCGAGCTCCACCTTGTCCAGCGGCCCAAGACGGGCCGGCACGATCAGGCCGAGGCGCCGCGCCAGCGGACCGACCGTCCAGCCCTGCACTACCAGCGACACCAGCACGATGATGAAGGCGGCGTTGAAGATCAGCCGGCCGTGCTCGAGCCCGCCGAGCAGCGGCGTTATGGCGAGCAGGATCGAGACCGCGCCGCGCAGGCCGACCCAGGAGACGAAGGCGACCTCCGGACGCGGCAGCCGGAACGGGATCAGGCAAAGCCAGACGGCGACCGGGCGGGCGACGAAGATCAGGAACAGGCCGAGCAGGATCGCCGGCACGAGGATTTCGGGGAATTGCGAGGGTGTGGCGAACAGTCCGAGGATCAGGAACATGATGATCTGCGCCAGCCACGACATGCCGTCCTGGAAACGCTTCAGGATGGTGACGGCGCGTATGTCGGAATTGCCGGCGATCAGCCCGGCAAGATAGACGGCGAGGAAACCCGAGCCGCCGACGGCGCCGGCTGCCGCGAACACCATCAGCGACAGCGTCAGCACGAAGATCGGCAGCAGGCCGTGATCGAGATTCAACCGCTCGACCAGACGCACGATGGCAAAACCGCCGAGCACGCCGATGATAGCGCCGAGCCCCATATTGGCGAGGAAGCCGAGCAGAAGGTTGGTGGCCAGCACGTTGGCTTCCGGGTTGGCATGCGCGGCGATGATCTCGACCAGGGTGATGGTGAGGAAGATGGCGATCGGGTCGTTGGTGCCGGATTCCACTTCGAGCGTCGCGCGCACGCGCTCGCGCAGGTGGATCTCGCCGGCGCGCAGCAGGAAGAAGACGGCGGCCGCATCGGTGGAGGCGACGGCAGCGCCAAGCAGGGAGGATTCCAGCCAGCTGAGCTTGAGAACATAGGAAGCGGCGGCGCTGAAGATGGCTGTGGTCAGGATAACGCCGATCGTGGCCAGCGACAGCGCGGGCCCGGCTGCCTGCCTGAGCGCGTTGAGCGGCGTGCCGAAACCGGAATCGAACAGGATGATCGCCAAGGCCAGTGAGCCGGCAAAATAAGCCAGCCGCGCATTGTCGAATTCGATGCCGAGGCCGTCGACGCCGGTGGCAAGTCCGATGCAGAGGAAGAGCAGCAGCAAGGGAGCGCCGAAGCGGAAGGCGATCAGGCTCGAAAACGCTGCGGCGACAATGAGCGCCGTGCCGACCAGCGTCACGAGATAGATCGCATGCTCCATCCGCTATTGCCCCTCCAAATCCCTCTATCTGTCGCTTTAACAGAGAGTGGGGCGAAGGCATGACCAGTGCAAGGCAACGGCGTGGTTTTTGGCTCAGCCGGCCAATAAAAAACGCCCGGCCGAGGCCGGGCGTTTCAAACTGCGGAGCAAGGCTACGATCAGGCGATGGTCTTGCCGAAGGCGACGGCGGTGTCGCCCATGCGGTTCGAGAAGCCCCATTCGTTGTCGTACCAGGACAGGACCGAAACGAAGTTGCCGTCCATCACCTTGGTCTGGTCGAGCGCGACGATCGAGGAATGCGGGTCGTGGTTGAAGTCGATCGACACGTTCGGGTGATGGGTGACGGACAGAACACCCTTCAGCTTGCCCTTCGAGGCGGCGATCAGCGCCTCGTTGATCTCCTGTGGCGTGGTCGAGCGCTTGGCGATGAACTTGAGGTCGACGACCGAGACGTTCGGGGTCGGCACGCGGATCGAGATGCCGTCGAGCCTGCCCTTGAGGTCGGGCAGAACGAGGCCGATCGCCTTGGCGGCGCCGGTCGAGGTCGGGATCTGCGAGAGCGCCGCGGCGCGGGCGCGGTAGAGGTCCTTGTGCATCGTATCCAGCGTCGGTTGGTCGCCGGTATAGGAGTGGATCGTCGTCATCATGCCCTTCTCGATGCCGACGGTCTCGTGCAGCACGGCCGCCAGCGGCGCGAGGCAGTTGGTGGTGCAGGACGCGTTCGAGATGACGATGTGGTCCTTGGTCAGCTTGTCGTGGTTGATGCCGTAGACGACGGTGAGATCGGCGCCTTCGGCCGGGGCCGAGACGATGACGCGCTTGGCGCCGGCGGTCAGGTGCGCGGCGGCCTTGTCGCGGGCGGTGAAGATGCCCGTGCATTCGAGCGCGATGTCGACGCCGAGCTCCTTCCACGGCAGCTGGGTCGGGTCCTTGATCGCGGTGACCTTGAACGTTTCCTTGCCGACCGAGATCTGGTCGCCGTCGACGGCCACCTCATGCGGGAAGCGGCCATGCACGCTGTCGTAGCGGAGCAGGTGCGCGTTGGTCTCGACCGGGCCGAGATCATTGACGGCGACCACGTCGATGTCCTTGCGGCCGGATTCATGGATGGCGCGCAGGATGTTGCGGCCGATGCGGCCAAATCCGTTGATGGCAACTCTGACGGTCATTGTTCTCTCCCTTGGGGGCTGGAAAGCGGATGGGTCCGCAGTTTCATAACGGCGGAAGGCACAAGAATCCAGCCGCAGAACGTCGTATTTAAATCGATTAGGTTGGTCCAGCCCGGCAAAACCGTCAATCGGTGTTGCCGGACCCGAGGCAATTCCTACTTGCCGTGCAGACGGACTTCGACCGCCTTGGCCGCGGCATCGGCGGTGATGCCGAAATGCGGATAGAGCTGTTCGATCGTGCCCGAGGCTCCGAAGCCATGCATGCCGACGAAGATGCCGTCGGTGCCTATCAGGTGGTCCCAGCCCTGGCGGATGCCGGCTTCGATGGCGACCTTCACCTTGGCGTCGCCGATCGTCTTCCTGCGGTAATCCTCGCTCTGCTGGTCGAACAGCTCGAAGCAGGGCACCGAGACGACGCGGGTCGGATGGCCGTGCTTTTCCAGCAGGTCACGCGCACCGAGGGCGATCTCGACCTCGGAGCCGGTGGCGAAGATCGTCACCACGGCCTCGCCGCTGGCGGCGGCCAGCTCGTAGGCGCCCTGGCTGGAGAGGTTCTTCGCCGAATGTTCGGTGCGCACGGTCGGCAGGTTCTGGCGGGTCAGCGCCAGGGTCGAGGGCGTCTTTTCGGATTCCAGCGCGATCTGCCAGCATTCGGCGGTTTCGACCGCGTCGGCCGGGCGGAAGACATTGTGGTTCGGGATGGCGCGCAGCGCCGCCAGATGCTCGACCGGCTGGTGGGTCGGCCCGTCCTCGCCAAGGCCGATCGAGTCATGCGTCATGACGAAGATCGAGCGGATGCCCATCAGCGAGGCAAGGCGCATCGAGGGGCGGGCATAGTCGGAGAAGCACAGGAAGGTGCCGCCGTAGGCGATCAGGCCGCCATGCAGCGTCAGGCCGTTGATCGCCGCCGCCATGCCGTGCTCGCGGATGCCGTAGTGGACATAGCGCTGGCCGTAATCGTCGGGCGTGATGTTCTTGGTTTGGCTGGTCTTGGTGTTGTTGGAGCCGGTCAAGTCGGCCGAGCCGCCGATGGTCTCCGGCACGGCGCCGTTGATGACTTCCAGCGCCATTTCCGACGACTTGCGGGTGGCGACCTTCGGCTTGTCGGCCGACAGCTTCTTCTTGTAGTCGGCGATGACGGCATCGAAGTTCGACGGCAGCTTACCGGCAAGGCGGCGCTCGAACTCGGCCTTCAGCTTCGGCTCGGCCTTGGCCAGACGGCCTTCCCAGTCGGTGCGTGCCTTGGTGCTGTTTTTACCCACGGCGCGCCAGGCGTCGAGGATGTCGGCCGGAATCTCGAAGGGCGGCGAGTCCCAGTTGAAGAATTTGCGCGCGCCGGCGATTTCATCCGCGCCCAGCGGCGAGCCATGCGCCTTGTTGGTGCCTGCCTTGGTCGGCGCGCCGAAGCCGATGGTGGTCTTGCAGGCGATCATCGTCGGCTTGTCGGAATGGCGCGCCGCCTCGATGGCGTAGGCGATCGCTTCGGGATCTGTGCCGTCGATGTGGCTGGCGTTCCAGCCGGACGCCTGGAAGCGGGCGACCTGGTCGGTGTTGTCGGCGAGCGAGACCGGGCCGTCGATCGAGATGTTGTTGTTGTCCCAGAAGACGATCAGCTTGTTGAGCTTCAGATGCCCGGCCAGCGCGATGGCTTCGTGGGAGACGCCTTCCATCAGGCAACCGTCCCCGGCCAGCACATAGGTATAATGGTTGACGAGGTCGTTGCCGAAGGCTGCGTTCATGATGCGCTCGCCGAGCGCGAAGCCGACCGAATTGGCCAGGCCCTGGCCGAGCGGGCCGGTAGTGGTCTCGATGCCGGCGGCATGGCCGTATTCCGGGTGGCCGGCGGTCTTGGAGCCGAGCTGGCGGAAATTCTTGATCTGGTCGATCGTCATGTCCTCATAGCCGGTGAGGTAGAGGAGCGAATAGAGCAGCATCGAGCCGTGGCCGGCGGAGAGGATGAAGCGGTCGCGGTCGGCCCAGTGCGGCGCCTTGGCGTCGAATTTCAGGAAACGGCTGAACAGCACTGTGGCGATGTCGGCGCAGCCCATCGGCAGGCCGGGGTGACCGGAGTTCGCCTTCTCGACGGCATCCATGGAAAGGAAACGGATCGCGTTGGCCATCCGATCATGTTGTTCACGCGACGTCATGCTTCCTCCGGAAGTGGGTTGGAGCTTGGGAGAACCCTTGGAAAAGGATGCCGGGACACATAGCAGGCACGGCCTTTTAGTCAACAAATCGGGGCGGATTTTGCCGGGCTTGTGATGGCATCGAGCGCCTTACATTAGCGATAGCGGGGGACAGTCGCGAGAGCTTTGTTGACGCGCCCTTCACCCGGTGCCTAATCTTTCCGAGGTAACGCATTCTGAACGCGCGCGATTCGGTGATGGGCAGGGCATAGGACGAGGCCATGACCGGGGAAACGACCCTCAAGGAAGTCATCGCCAGGCTGGGCAAGGCCATGGAAGGGCTGGAAAACGCCGTGGCGGCGAAGCTCGAGCATGAGCGCGATTATTCGGAAGCCGAGGCCGAGGTGCAGCGCATGAACGCCGACCGTTCGCGCCTGGCGCAGGAGCTCGACAATTCCGAAGCGCGCGCCGAGCGTCTGGAAGATGCCAACAAGGAAGTGTCGCGGCGGCTGGTGACCGCCATGGAAACCATCCGCGCGGTTCTGGACAGGTAAGGCAATGGCACAGGTCACCGTTTCCATCGACGGCAAACAGTATCGCATGGCCTGCGACGAGGGCCAGGAAGAGCACCTGATCGACCTTGCCGAGCGCTTCGACCGCTATGTCTCGCATCTGAAGGATTCCTTCGGCGAGATCGGCGACCAGCGGCTTACCGTCATGGCCGGCATCATGGTGATGGACGAACTTTCGGAGCTCACCAAGCGCGTCAAGGGCATGGAGAGCGAAGTGCTGACCTTGCGCAAGACGCGTGACGAGGCGCTGACCAAGGCCGACAAGAGCGATAGCGTGCTCACAACCGCGCTCGGCGCGCTTGCGCAGCGCATGGAAGATCTCGCGGCGACGCTCGCGCTAAAGAAAGCCTGAGCGCCCGGCGCCAGCGGTAAATCGAAAATCCTGCCTCCAATTGCGGGCGACGGCGAAAAATTTTCGCCTGCCATGGGCAAGCTTCCTACTCCCGGCGTTTGAACCCTACCTTCATGGTGCTAGAACTAACGTCCGGCCACCGCCGAAAGGGGGTGCGCCGGCGGTTTCACAAAAAAGGGTAGGGATAGGTCATGAGTCTTCGTATCAACGATATCGCGCCGGATTTCACGGCCGAGACTACGCAGGGCACCATCAAGTTCCACGACTGGATCGGCGACGGCTGGGCGGTGCTGTTCAGCCATCCGAAGAACTTCACCCCGGTCTGCACCACCGAGCTCGGCACCATGGCCGGCCTGGAAGGCGATTTCAAAAAGCGCAACGTCAAGATCATCGGCATTTCCGTCGATCCGGTGTCGAGCCACGAGAAATGGCAGGCCGACATCAAGACCGCTACCGGCCAGACGGTGAACTATCCGCTGATCGGCGACAAAGACCTGCACGTCGCCAAGCTCTATGAAATGCTGCCGGCGGGCGCCGGCGACAGCTCTGAGGGCCGCACGCCGGCCGACAACGCCACCGTGCGCTCGGTCTACGTCATCGGCCCGGACAAGAAGATCAAGCTGGCGCTGACCTATCCGATGACCACGGGCCGCAACTTCGACGAGATCCTGCGCGTCATCGATTCCATCCAGCTGACGGCCAAGCACCAGGTGGCGACGCCGGCCAACTGGAAACAGGGCGACGACGTCATCATCACCGCCGCCGTCTCCAATGAGGACGCGATCAAGCGCTTCGGGGCGTACGAGACGGTGCTGCCGTATTTGCGCAAGACGAAGCAGCCTTCGGCGTGATGAGCCTTTTTCCCTCTCCCTGTTAAACGGGGAGAAGGTGCCCGAAGGGCGGATGAGGGGCGGCGCGGCGGTCGAAGATGAGCGCGCGCCTGCTCCCCGGTCCGATTGTTTGTTCTGAGTTAACAACCTCGCAGCCTCGGCGCTGCCCCTGATTGCTGCCCATCCTCCGCTGCGGCTGCGGAGGGTGAACCGGCATTTCTCCTCGCATAGCGACTGGGAGAAAGGGGCGCGCCACCGCTTTCGCCAAATAAAAACGGCGGCGCCAGATTCTGGCGCCGCCGTTTTGCTACTCAATGCGCGGTGGCTTTACGCCGCCGGCTGCGCCTCGATGGTGCGCAGCGCCTGGATCTGGCGCTTGGCGGCGGCCTTGACCGCGTCCTGCACCTTCTCGAAGGCGCGCACCTCGATCTGGCGCACGCGCTCGCGGCTGATGTCGAACTCGGCCGACAGCTCTTCCAGGGTCAGCGGCTCTTCGGCGAGGCGACGCGCCTCGAAGATGCGCCGCTCGCGGTCGTTGAGCACGGACAGAGCGCCCGACAGCATGGAGCGCCGGTTTTCCAGCTCGTCCTGCTCGATCAGCATCTCTTCCTGGCTTTCGTGGTCGTCGACCAGCCAGTCCTGCCACTCGCCGGACTCGCCCTCGCTCGCCCGGATCGGGGCGTTGAGCGAAGCGTCGCCCGACAGGCGGCGGTTCATCGATACCACTTCCGCCTCGGAAACGTTGAGGCGGGTGGCGATCTCGGCGATCTGGTCGGGCTTCAAGTCGCCATCGTCGAGCGCCTGGATCTTGCCCTTCACCTTGCGCAGGTTGAAGAACAGACGCTTCTGGTTGGCGGTGGTGCCCATCTTGACCAGGCTCCACGAGCGCAGGATGTATTCCTGGATCGAGGCCTTGATCCACCACATGGCATAGGTGGCGAGCCGGAAACCACGCTCCGGTTCGAATTTCTTAACGGCCTGCATGAGGCCGACATTGCCTTCCGAGATCACCTCGCCGATCGGCAGGCCGTAGCCGCGATAGCCCATGGCGATCTTGGCGACGAGCCGCAAATGGCTGGTGACGAGCTTGTGGGCAGCCGTGGTGTCCTGATGCTCGGCGTAGCGTTTCGCGAGCATGTACTCTTCCTGCGGCTGAAGCATCGGAAAGCGGCGGATTTCTTCCAGGTAACGGGCGAGACCGCCTTCACCGGAAACGATACTGGGTAATGATTGGGCCATGATAGCGCCCCTCTCTCTTTGGAGTGGATGCCCCCGAAAAGCGGCGGGCATTCGTCACGGATGCCAAAGGCTCATCCGCGACAACCTGTGTATATAGGAACAAAACCAGAAAAGACAGCATTTGTTCAACACGAAACAGTGTGTCACGCTGAAGTGAACAACGCCAGTCAGGTTTTTTGATGGTCGGTTTGAAGCGTCTTAATGGCAGGTTTCAGAGCTTGCGGAAGCCGCCGACCAATTCCTCCATGTCCCTTGGTATTGGCGCCTCGAACCTCATCGATAGATGGGTAGTCGGGTGCCGGAATTCAAGGAGCCAGGCATGCAGGGCCTGCCGGGGAAAGGCGCTGACCTTGGCTTTCAAGGGTTCGGGCAGCCGGTTGGCCTTGGTGCGGAAGGCCTGCCCGTAATCCGGGTCGCCGATCACCGGATGGCCGATATGGGCCATGTGGACGCGGATCTGGTGGGTGCGGCCGGTCTCCAGCCGGCATTCGACCAGGCTTGCGGTGGCGAAAGCCTGCTGTCCTTCGCCGAAGCGCTCGACGACGCTGAAATGGGTGACGGCATGGCGGGCATCGTCACGGCTTTCCGGCACCACCGCGCGGCGGATGCGATCGGCGGCGCGGCCGAGCGCGGCGTCGACGGTGCCCGTCGGCCGTTGCGGAATGCCCCAGACCAGCGCCAGATAGGCGCGTTCGAGATCGCCGGTGCGGCCGTGGTCGGCAAAGGCCTCCGACAGCGCCTTATGCGCGCGGTCGGTCTTGGCCACGACCATGACGCCGCTGGTTTCCTTGTCGAGGCGATGGACGATGCCCGGCCGCCTGACGCCGCCTATGCCGGACAGGCTGTCGCCGCAATGATGGATCAGCGCGTTGACCAGCGTGCCGGTCCAGTTGCCGGCGCCGGGATGGACGACCAGTCCGGCTTGCTTGTTGATGACGATCAGCTCGTCGTCCTCGTAGAGGATGTCGAGGGGAATGTCCTCGCCTTGCGGCTCGGCCGGCTCCGGCGCGGGCACCAGAATTTCGATCCGCTCACCGGCGATCAGCTTGCGCTTGGCTTCCAGCAGCTGCCTGCCGGCGATGGAGACCGCGCCCTGTTTGATCAGCGCCTGCACGCGGCTACGCGAGAGCTCCGGCCCGAGACGGGCGGCAAGCCACTGGTCGAGACGCTGGCCGGCCGCGTCGGCGCCGGTTTCCAGCACGAGGGTTTCGCCGGCAGCCAATTCCTCGTCCGCCAATTCGTCCTCTATCAATATCGGGGTCTCTTCGTTATGAGCGCTCATCGAAAACCGTTGCGGATTGTCTAGCCATGGCCCGGCCAATCGCCGAAGAAGATGAGGAAAAGCCGCTCGACCCCGCGGCCGAGAACGTGCGCCGCAAGCTCGTCCGCTTCATGATCGTCAATCTCGGCCTACTGTTCCTCGCCCTTATGGTGGTGATCGGGGCGCTTGTCTACAAAGCCCGCAACGCGCCGGTGGCCGGACCGGCTCCCGCCGCCGATGTCCAGGCTCCGGCCGGCGCGCCGCTGTCGGGCGACATCGTGCTGCCCGTCGGCGCCAAGGTGATCAGCCAGTCGCTCTCCGGCAACCGCCTGTCGATCGATGCCGAGCTTGCCGACGGCAGCCATTCGATCTTCGTCTACGACATCGCCGAGCGCCGCATCATCGGCCAGTTCTCGATCCGTAACAAATGAGCGGCTTTGCCGAACGCCGCAGCGTCGCGACCGTGGCGCTCGTCGTCGCCAACTACGACGAGGCGGTCGCCTGGTATGTCGAGCGGCTCGGCTTCGTGCTGAGCGAGGATGTCGACCTCGGCGGCGGCAAGCGCTGGGTCACCGTCGCGCCGGCGAAGGGCCATGGGGCGCGGCTGCTCCTGGCGGAAGCGTCCGGCGAAGAGCAGGAAAGCCGCATCGGCAACCAGACCGGCGGCCGCGTCTTCCTGTTTCTCGAGACCGACGATTTTTCCCGCGACCATCGGGCGATGCTCGCAAAGGGTGTCGAATTCCGCGAGGCGCCGCGCTTCGAGGCCTACGGCACGGTGGCCGTCTTTTCCGATCTCTACGGCAATCTCTGGGACCTGATCGAGCCGAAACGACAGGGCTGACCGGTGGCGGCCAGCAAAGCGCGCGAAGCGGTCGAAACCCTAAGCGGAGCACTCATCGGCAAGCCAATGAATGCTCCGCTTAGGACTTTTGTTTTGTAGCAGATTCTTGTCGGAAAACCGTACGACACTTTTCGCGAATCTGCTCGGTTGCTTTTTCCCGGCCGCCAGCCTATGTAGCCGGTTCTTGAGCGCGCCCATCGTCTAGCGGTCAGGACACCGCCCTCTCACGGCGGGAACAGGGGTTCGATTCCCCTTGGGCGTACCAAGACAATCAAACAAGCCGAACTTTTTGCCGAACTACAACTGCCGACGCCGTATCGTTTCGGCGAGTTCGGCAAAGGCTTCCACGATTCCCTCACCGTTCTTGGCGCTCACGAACTTGACGCTCGATCGCGGCAGCTGGCCGATCTCTTCGGCGCTGCCGGGGGCCTCGGCGAGATCGATCTTGTTCACGAGGGCCCGGTATGGCCTGCCCGGAAATCGCGCCTCGAAGCTGCGGACCAGCTCGACCATGCGCGTCACGGTTTGCGGGCGGGTCACGTCCGACACGACGATCGCGGCCGACGCGCCGGTGACGTAGACGGTGTCGAAAATACGCGTCCCGAAATCGCCGTCGGTGTCCCACAGCACAAGCCGCGCCGCGTCGCCGCCGCGAACCGGATCGGCCGGAACATCGTAGCTCAGCACCTCGACGCCGAGCGTCGATTTGTATTCGCCGTCGAAACGATCGTGCACGAGGCGGTACATGATGGATGTCTTGCCCACACCCATGTCGCCAAGCAGCATGACCTTTGCGCTGAGCATCATTGAGGGCGCTCGGCGCGGAACACGGTTTCGAAGGTGGCGCGGCGGTTGCCTTCGCTCGGTACGTCGGAAATCGGCAGCGATGACGAGCGCGAAACCACAAACAATCGCGACGGCTCGATCCCGAGCGAGGTCAATCTTCGCACCACCTGGTCGGCTCTCTTGCGGGCAACTACCCGGTTGGCCACATCTGTCCCGGTGTCGTCCGCGTGCCCTACGACACGGATTCTCAGCTCGTTGCCGGCGAGAAGCCCGGCAAGATTGGCAATCTGCTGCCCAGCCTCCTTATCGTCGGCGAAGGCGTCGCCCGTGCCAAAGAAGATTGCCGTCGAGGCCATGAAGCGATCGAGGCGTTCGGCCGGGCTGTCGACCATCGATTGCATGGCGTCGTATTGCTGGTTCCTGGATTTTGTTTCCTCGGCGAGCGCCGCGCGTGTTTCATCGATGCCCGCCCGCAGGCCGGCAAGGGATCGCAGCTCTTCTTCGCTCGGCCCGCGCGTCTGGTCGATGCGGGCCTGCAAGCCCGCGAGGGACTGCTTCTGGCCGGCGACCGCTTCGCCGGTCTCGCCGGCGGACTTCTGCAAGCCGGCAAGAGATTGCCGCAGCTCGGCGATCGCCTGGTGGTTTTCGTCGATACCCGCCTGGAGGTCGGTCACCGATTGCCGCAGGGCTTCGATGTCGGAGCTGAGCGCCGCCACCTGCTCCGTGCCCGGCACGACGCCGATCCGGCCGACGACCCGATAGGGCGCTGCGGCCTTGGCCAGGGCGTCGATCAGCGGAGCCGTCTGCACCTGGCTTGGCTCTATGCCGAAGACCGAGACGCTGCGATTGCGGTGATCAAAATCCAGGCGCAGGGGAAACGTTTCCAGCAGCGGTTGCTTGCCGGCCAGTTCCTGGAGCGCATCGTTGGTGCGCCGCTCCAGCATCGTGCGGGTCAAATAGACGCTCGCCAGCCATGCCAGCCCGGCGGCGACGAGAGCCGCGAGGACGAACAGGACGACCTTTCCGGCCCGACGTGCTTTACGCTCCGCGGCGGGAGCGGCTTCGATGGAGGCGGCCAGCGACGCCAGCATGGCGGCGTCGCAGTCGAGGCCGCGATCCATGTTCTCTATCGTGTCGAAGAAAAGCGAATTGATCCTGTCATTGTCGACGGGGCGAAGGGGGCCGATGCATTCCGCCGCCAGGATGAACCGGGGCGAGGCACGAAGCACGATTTCGCGCCCGCCGAAATCGAGCTGCTGCAGATTGCCTTCCCCCGCGAGGGCCTGAACGGAAAATTCCAGGATCGCCGCGACCATCGCGCTCAGCAGGTCGGCCCGCTCGTCGGAGGTCTCTTCGCGCTTCCAGTCCGCGACGAGGCGACCGTTGCCGCGTTCGATCATCAGCAGCCGGTTGACGCGCGGCGGACTGGCGTTTGCCAGAACGAACTCGCTGATCGGCCGGCCGGTCGCCAGCGACTTGACGCGCCCGATCCACAGCTCCGTCGATGTCAGGGCGTTGAGGCGCTGCTCCAGCCGCGCGACGAGTTCCTTGAAAGCGTTCGCCACGGCCGCGCTGACCAGCCTGCCCGTGATCGGGTAGAGCGCGTCGACCATGAGGTCGCGCGAGTTCCTGATCTCGCTGCGGATCGCTGAAACCACCGATGGCGCGATGACGTTCGCCAGCTCGCGCGGCCGAACGACTTCGGCGCGCTCCAGCGCGGCGACCAGTATGTCGGCCGTCGCCGTTTCCAGGCGGTCGGGGCTGCCGATATATTGCTGAAGCAGGGCGACATCCGCGCCCAGCGCCTCGAGGCGCGCCGCCTCCGTTTGAAAGAGCAGTTTTCTAAGCTGCTCGATCTCACGGTTCTGGCCGGCGGCGGACGTCATGCTACTTTCCCGCGCGGCCGGACCCTAGCCCGCTGATGGTTGCTCCAAGCTCCGAAATCGCGGCGCCGATATCCCTTTGCGAGGCGAGCCGCTTCTGTTCGGTTTCCCGCTCCAGTTCCAGGACGTGCGCCTGGAGCGTCGCGAGCTCCTTGGCAAAGTCCGCCTGGAGCTGCTTGATGGTGGCCTGCATCTCCTCGCGCAGGTCGGCAAGGTTGCTCTCGAGCGACCGCTGCGCGCCTCCGAACAGGAGATTGCGAACCTGGTCGATCGTCGCCTCGGCATGGATTTTGGCTTCGGATCCGTTCGCGGATGCGGCTCCATCCGCGGCTTTTGCGGCTTGCTCGGCGGCTTTCATGTTCTTTCCTCGGTTCTCACGCTCACTGATACGGTGACGACCGTTATATCAAATCCTAATTCGTGTGACAGGCAATCGACTTATTACCTTCGTGGGAGCTATCTCGCGTCGAGCGTGGCAATTGTGCCGCCCTGTCAATCGTCACCTATCGCAATGACTGCTCGCACGCCAGTCGCCCTTCGGGGCTGAATCGAATCCGAGCTGAATCGAATGCAGGCCGAGCAGCCCCCGCACCGGGAAAGACGCGGAGCCGCCTTGCCAGGAGCGATGCCCGGTTCGAGGGCGATCCGGCTGCTGCCGAATATGACCTTCGTCATCTCCGGTCCTGACCTTCGTCAGGTGTCGCAACCCCTTGAAACGGCCTAGATCAGCACGCCTGAGCAGCTGCGCTGCGGCGGACGTGATTTTTCGACGGGAGGTTTCCAGATGGGATTTTTGGACAGTCTACAAAGCGCCTTGCAAGGCGAACAGCAGGGCGGAGGCTCGTCACTCCTGGCCGATGCGCTGACCGGCGTTGGCGGTTATCAGGGTGTGCTTGCCATGCTGCAGAAGTCGGGTCTCGGCGACCGTGTCGAATCCTGGCTGAGCACCAATGCCGCAAATCTTCCCGTCGCGCCCGACGAGATCAAGGCGGCGCTTGGCGACCAGCGTCTTCAGCAACTGGCGAGCCAGTTCGGGATTCCGCTGGACCAGGTGGCCGCTGCCCTGGCGCAACATCTTCCGGCCGCGGTCGACCAGGCCAGCCCCGACGGGGTGCTCGCGACGCACCGCGGCTGACACTGACGGACAGCAAGACAAATCCAGACGGCTTTTGCGGCAACCACGCCGCGCGACTCGACAGCGGTGTCGCTGTCCAGCCGAAAACGAGAGGGCAAGCGTGTGAGCAAGCAGGACGAACTGATCAGCAAATATGCGGCGGACCTGAGGGTCAAATGCGGCCTTACGGCGGATTTGGATCTCTTGACGAAGGTGACGAAGGGCTGCGGTCCGGCGATCTACGACAAGGATGCATCCACCGTTTCGGCCTCGGATAAGGAGGAGCTGGAACGGGTCAAGAAAAACTTTCTCATCAAAAGACTGGGGCTGACGGCCGATGCCGGCCTGGACGCGGGGCTCGCCAGGGTCATCGACCAGTACGGCCGCACCAACCGCAACAAACACCGCCCGGTCTTCTACTACCTGCTCGTCAAGCATTTCAGGCGCGAGAACGCCTTCGCCTGACGGCGCAAACAGGCAAATGGGCTAAGAGGAGATGGGGATGCTCAAAGAATTCCAGGAATTCATTTCCAAGGGCAATGTGATGGACTTGGCCGTCGGCGTCATCATCGGCGCCGCCTTCGGCAAGATCGTCACTTCGCTGGTCGACGACATCATCATGCCGATCGTCGGCGCGATTTTCGGCGGGCTGGACTTCAACAATTACTTCTTCGGGCTGTCTTCGAACGTCCACTCGACCGCGCTGGCCGATGCCAAGAGAGAGGGCGCCGTCTTTGCCTATGGCAGCTTCATCACTGCCGTGCTGAACTTCCTGATCCTGGCCTTCATCATCTTCCTGATGGTCAAGGCCGTGAACAATATGCGCAAGCGTCTGGAGCGCGAAAAGCCCGCGCCTGCCGCTGCGCCGCCGCCGGCCGACGTCGCGCTGCTGACCGAAATCCGCGACCTGCTCGCGAGAAAATAGCGGGATCGTCCGAGGCGGCCGGTCAGGCCCGGCCGCCTCGGCCCCTGCGTAGCCTTGCGTCGATTCTCGATCCGCGAGCCTTCGCGGCCGACCAGCGGAAATCCCGGCACAGCGTTCCGCCTGCCCGCGCGAACCATGGGCAAGGCTTCAAACAATGAAGATCGGTGCGGAATTGCTGACGAGGCTCGACGAGACCATGCGGACCGTGAAAGGCCATTTTGGCCGAAATGGAAGCCGGGCAGCTCGACGCGTTCGTATCCCTGCTTGCTCCTCGACCATCGATCGGCAGCGCCGAAATGGTCCTGACCACGCTGGCGCTTCGCGAAATCGAAGTGCGCGATCAGGCAAGGACGTGACCGCCAAGCACTGCTGAGGCGCCGACCGCGGCCTCCCTCGACCTGCCGCCAAGAGCAGGAACTCGGGCAACAAGACTGCCCGTGGCTTCCCCGCAAAAACCTCGGAGCCGCGGGCCTTTTTGCGCGTTCGATCGCCCGGCAGGTCCGGTGGGAGAAACCCAAAGGTCGCGGCGCACCGAACGGCCGTTCAGCCTATCGTTTTTATGGCCAGTTCGGTCCGGTTCTTGGCGCCGCACTTTTCGAGGATCGTGCTGACGTAGTTCTTTATCGTACCTTCGGCCAAATGCAGTTGGGCGCCGATTTCGCCATTGCTCTTGCCTTCGACGATCAGTTTGAGGATTTCGTTCTCGCGCGCGGTGAGGTCGCCGCGCAACGGCGCGCTCGCCGGGGCGTGGCGCGGACGCAATCGCTTGAATTCCTCGAGAATTTTCGCGGCGACACCGGGTGAAAGCGCGGATTGGCCGTTCGCCACGGTCCGGATCGTCGCCGCGATCTCGTCGATCCTGGAGTCCTTCAGCAGATATGCCTTGGCTCCGGCGCTGACAGCCTCGAAAATCAGGTCGTTGGTCTCGAACGTGGTCAGGACCACGATGCCGGTTCCTGGAAATTCGCGCAGGATACGCTGGGTTGCCGTGACGCCGTCGGCGCGCGGCATTTGCAGATCCATCAGGACGACGTCCGGGCGGTAACGGCGCGCGAACTCGATCGCCTGCTCGCCGTCGGCCGCGGCGCCGACAATTTCGAAATCGTCGTTTTGCTGGGCAAGCAGCGTGGCAAGGCCTTCCCGGATCAATGTCTGATCCTCGGCGATCAGCACGCGTATCCTTTCGGATGTCAGGCGCGGATCGGTCATCTTGCTACACCCCCAACTTTCTACGCACCCACGATGCCGGACCGGTCGTTCGTTGCCGACACGGTCAGGGGAAGGGATGTCCGAACCAGCGTGCCTGCCCCCGGCGCGCTTTCCACCGCGCATTGTCCCCCCGCGAGCTCGGCGAATTCGGCCATTCCGATCAGCCCGAAATGTCCCTGTTTGGGGATGGTCCCGTCAAAGCCGCGTCCGTCGTCGCGGACATCGACAATGAGTCTTGCGCCAGCTTCGGTTCTTTCCACGGCCGCGTCGAACCGGACCCGTCGCGCCTTCGCATGCGCCTCGACGTTGCGCAACGCTTCGCCGACGATACGCCGAACCGTCGTCTCGTGATCCTGCAGCCCGGGGCGGGCTCCATCATCGATTTGCATGGAGACCTCGATGCCGGTCTGCTGCGCGAAGTCCGACAGCATCTTCTCGACATCCGAACCCGGTTCGAGGTCGTCGGGCATCCTGAGCCGGGCGATGGCGTCGCGCGCCCGCGCCAAGCCGGTTATCGCGGCTTCCTCGGCAATTGCGAGCCCGTCCGAAACACGGGCTGGATCGGTCGCCAGGAAGTGCCTGGTCAGCCGGATTTGCGTCAGCAATGCGACGATCGAATGCACGAGCGTGTCGTGGAGGTCGCGCGCCAACCGAAGGCGCGTGCGGGCGAGCGAGGCGAAGCGCACCTCGGAATTGGCGGCTTCGAGCTGCTGCTCCATCAAGCGTCGGGCGCGCCGCTCGCTTTCGAACATGATCTCGGCCTGGCGCGCCGTGAAGTCGGGCATCGCGATCACGACGTAGTGCGATCGATCGCCATTCCAAAGGATGACCGCGGTGACGGGACGGTCCAGCCCCGGCAATTCGGCCCGCACGCCCGACAAGGCGATCAGATCGCGGCGTCCCTCGGACAAGGCCGCCATCTCGGCCTCCATCCCGACCAGGAGCGTGCACAGGCAGCAGTCCGCTCCAAGGGCGGGGAGCCACTCGACCAGGCGCCCCACTTTTTGCTGAACTGTCCTGTCGGCCCGCAAAACAGCAAGCCCGATGACTTCCGCTTGCGCGGCCGGCAATAATTCTGTGCCGATATCGATCATTCGTTCTCGCAAAAACAGCCGCAGCGCGCGGCAGTCCACTTTGACGTAAGCCCGAACCGGCCGCAAACGAATATGACTTTCGTCATCATCGCCCTTGACTTTCGACAGATGTCACGCCCCCGCCAAAGGGGCTAGGTCGAAGGTCGTCGACATCGGCAACCTGTCGACGTGGTTGAAACGATGATCTTGGTCCGGTTCGCCGGCACGACGGGCTCAGACCGAGGGAGCTGGGGTTGCCGCGATTTCAGCACTGGGAAAAGGAACCGTGGACGTGGAGACGGTTTCGGCAGTTGCCGATCAGCTTTCAGATATTGGCGCTTCTGTCGGTAGCCGCGATCCTGTCGATCTCATTTCTGATCTTCGTGCTTTTTATTTTCAGGTAATCGAGGCTCCGTTTCGAGCCGCGCAGGAAGCCAAACCCGAACGCCGGTCGCCATGAAGCTAAACGTCCAATTCATCAAGCACCCAGGCTCGAAAGAGCGCATGGTCGTGCTGCCGGAATCCCAGTTCCGCATACTCAAGCGGACCGCGATGGCGGGTGTGAGCGAGCTCGATGAGCCTGCCCTCAATAGTCCTTTGCCCAAGCGCGTCCTCGACAGGATCGCCGCCGGCGAGAACCCGGTTCGCGCCGTCAGGGTCCTGCGCGGCCTGAGCGGAAGGCAACTCGCCGCCCAAGCCGGAATAACCCCGAGCATGCTGTCGCAGATAGAGCGGTCCGGAAAGACGGCCTCCACCCGGACCCTCAAGGCGATCGCGCACATCCTGGATGTGCCGCTCGGTGCCATTTCGCCTCATCTGTCCGCCGGTATCGGCGGCGTTCCGACCGATACCGGCAGGACCGTGGCGTGGATACTGACCTGAGGATCGAGACGCCCGTGGCGGCGCCCGCGCGCGCTTCGAGATCGGCAGGCAAAGCGTGGGTGAGTGAGATGAACGCGACAGAGAGCCGTTCCCCGTGGCCGCTGAGGGGGATCTCCGAGTGGCGAATGGCCGTCCTGATCGGATGCGGCTGTTGTCTGATGCTGATCGCCATCGGTTGGCTATCAAGCGTTGCCTCTTCCGCCGTGCATGATCCGGATTTGCTTGCCGTGAACGCCACCGACAAAGGCCCGCGCATCGTTCCCCGATCGGGGATCGACTTCGCCTGCAAGGGGCAGAACTGGGGTCATGAATCGAGTGAGTGCCTGGCCGCCATCCGAATCCAAACCGGACAGCGGCGATCGATCCGCATCATCGCCGACGGCGGCAACGACTCGCAAGCGCAGTGAAGGCCCGGCGGCGCTTCTGGCGTAACGTCCCGGATTGAATTAGCATCCCCTCATCGCGCTCCGGCCGCGATCCGACAGGATGCGGAATGCGGAGCGTAACGAGAACCGGGCGGCGGTCGCGTACCCAGGGCCGAGCGCGGCCAGACGCTGGGAACCTGCCAGCCGGCAAGGCGCAAGTGCAGGCGGGGAGGAGCCAATGCGGAAGCTGCAGTCGCAAGGCGTTCATCACATTACGCTGGTCGGTGCCGGGCGCCAGACCTCGATCGACTTCTGGGAGGGCGTGCTCGGCATGCCTTTCATCTTCGAGCAGCCCAATCTCGACAAGGCGAGCGAAAGCCATCTCTATTTCGATCCGGGCGACGGGCGTTTGATTACGGTCTTCACCGACGAGACTCGGGTCCCCGTCAAGCGGCGGACACCGACCGATATCGGCTGCGTCCACCACATCGCGTTCTCGGTATCGCGGGTCACCTTCCTGCAGGCGGTCGCGCGGCTCGACGAGCGCGGCATCAAGCACAGCGGTGTGAAGGATCGCGGTTTCATGGACTCGATCTATTTCGAGGATCCGCTGGGGCTGTTGATCGAGCTTGCTTCCTACCGCTTCGAACCGCCGGCCGGCTTCACCCATGCAGACGTGCTGATGGAGGCGCACAAGATCCGCGTGGCGCGCGGCGACTACAACATCGCCGAACTGCATCTGGCCGACGCCATCCAGGCGCTGGTCGAGCGGTCACGCGAAACCCTGTCGGAAAACAGGGCGGCTAAAAATCCTTATTAACCGGGTCAGAGGGAGGACCGACATGGCAAAAGCTGCAGCGAAGAGTGCAAAGAAACCCGCGGCCAAGGCGGCGCCGAAAGCGGCGGCCAGGCCGGCCGCCAAAGCTTCGGCCAAGGCGGCGTCAAAGCCGGCGGCAAAAGCGGCGCCCAAAGCGAAGCCGGCCAAGAAGCCCGGCGTGAAACTCAGCGTGCTGAGGCCGAGCGTCAACAACATGACGGTGCGGGTGTTCGCGCGCGCGGCCGGGCTCGATCCGACGGAGACCGATGCCTGGGGCCAAACGCGTTCGCCCGAATTCCTGGCGCGCAATCCGGCGCATCTGACGCCGATGATCGAGGATAAGGGCCTGCCGCGCGGCGTGCTGTGGGAAAGCTGCGCCATCATGCAGTATCTCGCCAACAAGCACGGGCTGGATAAGTTCTATCCGAGGGCGCCGGCCAAGCGGGCGATGATCGACAGCGCCATGTTCTATCTGGTCGGCACACTTTATCCGTATGTCGCGCGCGCGACGTATCCGGCCCTCGGCTTCCCGCAATATGCCGGCGAGGTCGGCCACGGCGACGCCCATCCCGACAAGAAATCGGAAGCGCAGAAGGCGGCGATGGCTGCGATCGCGGAGCCGCTCGAGGTGTTTCATTCCTTCTTCCGCGACGGCAAACCGTTCATCGGCGGCAACAACCCGTCGATCGCCGATATAAGGCTGGCGGCAACGCTCGAATTCCTGGCGGTCATCGACTACGTGCTGCCCAAATGGGCGAACGAGTATATGGCGGCGCTGGAGAAGAAGCTCGGCAAGGCTTATGCCGAACCCGCCGGCGACGTGCGCGGCTACATCGCGCATGTGAAATCGCAGGCCAGGGCGTAGCAGTTCCTCGGGGTTAAGGTTTCGTTTACCTAAGGCCTGTCTACTGGTCGCAGTCCTCGCGGCGACCACGGATGTACTGGCGCCATGACGAGGCAAGGGAAAGGTCGGCTCCGTGCCGGCCTTTTGCTTTTTTTCGCGGCCATCGCGCCGCAATCACGACAGTATGATTGCGGCGCCGACGGGCAGGCTGAAAGCCTATTGTCATCTCCGTCATGGGTCGTACGATGCCGCCAGGCGGTTGAGCGATGGCAACGAGGAATCCGCGATGAACATGGCAAGATCCTTGATGATGGCGGGCGCGCTGTCGATCGCGCCGTTTCCATCGGCCGCCGCGTCGCTCAGCAGCATGAACGAGGTCGGCGCCGCGTTGCTCGCCTGCTGGACACCGCCGGCCAATTCCGACAATTCCTCCGTCACGCTCAGCTTCAGCTTCAAGCGCGACGGCACGCTGATCGGGCCGCCGAGGACGACCGCCATCCATGTCAGCGGCGACGACAAGACGCGCAAGGCCTATGTCGATGCGGCGACCAAGGCCCTGAACGATTGCCTGCCGCTCAGCTTTTCGCCGTCGCTGGCGCAAGGCGTTGCCGGAAACGTCTTCACGCTGCAGTTCAACTCGCCGAAGACCTAAAGCGCGTCGCTGAAGCGGATTCAGGCGACGCGCTTTAGCCACTCGCACTTTCCTGGAAGTCCTCTAAGGCGCCGAGCCCGGCCGTGCCGCGCTCAAATCAACCGCGTGCGCGTCTGACCTGGGCGTGTTTTTCCAATTCCGGCATCTCGAAGACGTAATCGTTCCAGGCGGAGTCCGGGATCTGCCCGGCCAGGTAGCAATCCAGCAGAAGGCTTTGTTCGGGGGTAAGGGGTCTCGGCGCCTGCTCATGATCCAGCCCAAGAGAATGGATCAGGTTCCTGGTCAAGCCAGAGACGGTGAAGTGAATGGACATCTTCAGTCTCCTCTGCACTGCGCGGCTCACATCAACGCCAACAACGTTTTTCGCCGGTCAAAGGTTTCATCAGCAGTCCGTGATCGCGCAGCGGCCCGGCTTTGGCCGACCTCAAAATGGTTTTTCGGCTACTGTCTCAATCTTGAAATGAAAGCGTAATATTCGCTTCACAAGCTTTAGCGTAACACTTGGGTCATATAGGTGAGTTCCCGGCTAACCTTGATTTATATGAGTTATCTCTCAATTAGCTGGTATCAATTAAATCTTCGAACAGGGGTGGCGCCCGATGGCGAGGTTGCGGCTTCTTAAGATATCATTGCTGGTGGTCATGGCGATCTTGGCGATGACGCAGGTTTCTTATGCCGATTCTTGCTCGGCGCTGAGAAGCCAGATCCTGTCCGGTGGCCGCGACGCGATTAGCCCCGAGCTTGGGCAACTGCGGCGCCAGCTCGCCGCGATCCAGGGGCTGGAGAGGCAGCGCCGCTGCAGCGCCAGCGGCGCCGTCGGGGGCTTCTTCAATGCCTGCGCGGATCTTGCCCGGAATCGGACCGAGGTGCAGCACCGGATCGCCAGTATCGGCAATTCCGGCCGCGACTCCTCCGGGTTGCAGGCGAGATACGTGGCGCTTGGCTGTCAGGGGGCTCCCAAGCGGCAGCAGGCGCCGCAGCAGCAGGCGTCCAACCCGGAGGCTTCCACCCCGGCATATGGCGGGAATGCGATGCTGTTTTGCGTTCGCCTCTCGGACGGCTATTTCTTCCCTGCGCCGAATTCGCAATTCGCGCGAGGCGGGGACCTCAAGGATACGGTCGATCAATGCCGCTACATTTGCGACGATGCGGGTGTCGATCTCTATACGCTGAGCGATCCGAGCCTTGAGACCGACCAGATGGTCGCGGTCGAGACGCGCAAGCCCTATACCGAACTCCCAACCGCCTTCCGCTATCGCGATGCCGCCGAGTTCAAGGGCTGCGACCTCAAGCGCTACTCCCAGCGGGTGGCCGAGCTCAGGGCGCGCACGGTGAGGCCGCGCAACATGGAAAACGCCATCATTCCCTTGCCGACATCAAGGCCGGACATGGGCACGGTCTCGGAGATTCCATCGAGCGGTGCTCAGGGCGCGGGAGCGGATGCGACCAGCTCGATCGCGCAGCCCGAGGCGCTCGTCCCAGCAGATGCAAAGCCGGTGCGCGTGGTCGGGCCGGCCTTCTTCCCCGCGAATTGATCGGGCCATCGCCCCCTACCTTGCGGCAGGGCCGTCTGGCTGTTTTGACCAGGCAACATTATTCGCAGACGACCCGGTAGCGCTTGCCGTTTTCGCCGACATTCCTGCAGGCGAGGGGTCTCTGCTCGCCGGAAGACTCGTCCGGCAGGTCCTGGCTCAGGGATGGCGTCATCGAAGCGCGCCTTGGGTAGCGCCGGACGGCCGGATCCGGCGGCGGGCCTGGCGGCAGAGGAAAGACGTCCGACGCGATCTGCCGCGACCCGGTCGTTCCCGGCGGCGCCTCGTCCCAGACTCGCCTGACATCCATCCGGCTGGGAACGATCACCGTGCCGTCGTCGCTGCGCACGCAGCCGCCCGCTGCAAGCAGCGCCGGGCACAGGACGAAAGCCGCGATTCGACCAAACATTAGCAACACCTCAGGCACCTTATAATGCGTCGTTGCCTCGATCGCCAACGGGCGGATTACCGCAGCCGGCGCCACAACCGGAATCTGGCTCAACGGGACCGGCGGCAGGCGGTTGCAATCATTATGGTTAGCGGATCGTTAATGCTTGTCGGGCACATTCCGCCGACGGACCGGCACGGTTCGGTCCTGGGGGTAGGAATGGCGGACACGGACGGAACTGTCGAGGCGGACAGCGCGCGGAGCTTCAACAAGGCGGATATGCGCGACAACGGGCCCTTTCTCGGTGGCGTCCACGATATGGCCGGGACTTCGGAGGCGCTTGCCAATCTGAGCCTGATGGTCGATTCGATGCCGATCGGCGTCATCGTTCTCGATGCCGAATTGCGGGCCGAGGTGGTCAACCGGGCATTCTACGATTTCTGGAAGATCGATCCGCGGCGCGCTCCGGCCGGCAGTCGCTTTCGCGACCTCATGGAAGCCAGCCGTGACGCCGATCCGTTCGGCGGCGAGGAACAGGCTTGGCAAAGCCATGTGGCCGAACGGGAGGCCGAAATCCGAGCCGGAGCCGCGGGATCCAGGCAGTTGCCGCGCAAGGACGGCCGCACACTGATCGCCTCGCTGGCGCCGCTTCCCGGAGGCAAGCGGCTGATCTCCTATGTCGACATCACCGACATGAAACAGCGCGAGACAGAAGCGGAGGACGCACGCAGGAACCTCGCCACCGTGCTGGAGTCGCTGCCGGCGGGCGTCATCATCTACGATCGCGACGATCGCTTCGTCTTCGCCAACCGCAAGCTGCAGGATACGCTGCCGGCGCTGAAGCCGGCCTGGCAGCCGGGCCGCACATTCCGCGAGGCGTTGTCTCTCGGCCATTCGGTCGGCTACTTCCGCTCGAGCGGCGACGCCGAAATCGACGGTCTGTATGGCGTCGACACCGAACGCTGGCTTGACGCCATGCTCACGCGCTACCGTTTGCCGAGCTCCGCCTACGAACGCCTCAACGCCGACGGGCGCTGGTACCAGGTCTATGACATGCGCACCGACGACGGGACGTTCATCGGCGTGCGCGTCGATATCACCGACATCAAGACGCGCGAGAAGGCGTTGCGCGACTCCATGCGCCAGATCGACCTCTACCGGCACGTGATGGACGAGCTGCCCGTGGCCGCCTTCATCAAGGCCGACGATCTCAGCATTGAATTCGTCAACAAGGCCTGGTGCGCGCTGACCGGCTTCGCCAAGGACGAGGTGCTCGGCAAGACGGATCGCGAGCTTTTCGCGTCGGAAGAGGCGGACGGTTTCAGCAATGACGACACCGACGTCGTGGCGACCGGCTCGGGGCGCGAGATCGAGGAGGCCGTCACCCACCGCGACGGCACGGTCCGGCAGCTGATGACGCGCAAGAGCCGGCTGGTGGCGATCGACGGCTCCGTGCATCTGGTCGGCTCCAGCACCGACATCACCGACGTCAAGGCGCGCGAGCAGGCGCTCCGGCAGAGCATGAGCGAGAACGAGGTGTTCCGCAGCCTCATCGACAACGTGCCGGTGTCGATCTACGCCAAGCGCTCGGACCTCAGGCAGTTCTACGTCAACAAGGGCTGGTGCGATCTCACCGGCTTCAGCAAGGAAGAAGCCGTCGGCAAGACCGATGTCGAGATTTTCGGCGCGGACGGCGAAGCCTTCGTCGCCAGCGACCTGGCCGTGCTGCGCACCGGCGAGACGCAGGAGATCGAAGAGACGGTGACGATGCCGGACGGCAGCGTCAGGCACCAGTTCGCCCGCAAGGGCGCGATGATCGCCTCTGACGGCTCGCTCTATCTGATCGGCTCCACCACCGACATCACCGAGCTCAAGCAGCGCGAGGCCGAGCTCAGCGAGGCGCGCCGGCGCGCCGTGCTCGCCGACCGGGCCAAGTCGGAATTCCTCGCCAATATGAGCCACGAGATCCGCACGCCGATGAATGGGGTTCTTGGAATGGCAGAGCTGCTGGCAAAGTCGGACCTCGATCCGAAGCAGAAGACGTTCACCGACATCATCGTCAAATCCGGCAACGCGCTGCTCACCATCATCAACGACATCCTCGATTTCTCCAAGATCGATGCCGGCCAGATGGTGCTCGACCCGGCGCCCTTCAATCTCGCCGAGGCGATAGAGGATGTGGCGACGCTGGTGTCGACGCGCGCCAAGGAGAAGGACCTCGAGCTCATCGTCCGTGTCCAGCCGGGGCTCGACGGCCAGTTCGTCGGCGATGTCGGCCGGATCAGGCAGATCGTCACCAACCTGCTCGGCAACGCCGTGAAGTTCACCGACGAGGGCCATGTCCTGGTCGACGTGACGGGCGACCGGGTCCCCGCGGGCACGAAGCTCACCATTTCCGTGACGGATACCGGTATCGGCATTCCGGAAGACAAGCTGAAGCTGGTGTTCGAGAAATTCAGCCAGGTCGACACCTCCTCGACCAGGCGGCATGAGGGCACCGGGCTTGGCCTTGCCATCACCTCGCGGCTGGTCGAGATGATGGGCGGCGAGATCGGCGTCGACAGCGCCGAAGGCAAGGGCTCGACCTTCTGGTTCACCGTCACGCTGCCCAGGGCCGAGCAGGGCGGGCAGCGCATCATGCCGGTCGATGTCACCGGCGCACGCGTGCTCATCGTCGACGACAACGCCGTCAACCGCTCGATCCTGAGCGAGCAGATGGCGTCGTGGACGTTCGATTCCTGCGCGGCCGAAAGCGGCGCGGAGGGGTTGAAGGTGCTGATTGCCGCCGCCGCCTATGGCGTGCCGGTCGATTGCGTGGTGCTCGACTATCAGATGCCCGGCATGACCGGCGCCGAGATGGCGCGCATCGTGCGCAACACGGCGGGCCTGGCGCATACGCCCATCATCATGCTGACCTCGGTCGACCAGTCGCTTGCCGGCACGGCCTATCGCGACCTCGGCATCGATGCGCAACTGATCAAGCCGGCGCGCTCCTCCATTCTCCTGGAAACGCTGGTCTCGACCATCCAGCGCCACCGCCACAGCAGCACGGCCGCGCAGCCGCAACCCGCCATTGGCGCCGGCAGCTCCCCGCAAGCCGCTCCGGCGCAGACGGCGGCATCGGACCGCGCCATGCTGCAGCCGCCGCCGGCGCGGGCGCGTCCACGCCCTGCCGATGCGGAGCGCGGGCTCGACATCCTCGTCGCCGAGGACAATGAGGTGAACCAGATGGTGTTCACCCAGATCCTCGGCGAGACCGGTTACCGCTTCGAGATCGTCGGCAACGGCCGCAAGGCGCTCGACGCCTTCGGCAGGCTCAATCCGCGCATGATCCTGATGGACGTGTCGATGCCGGAAATGAACGGGCTGGAGGCGACGGGCGCCATCCGCAGGCTCGAGGAGGACATGGGCACGCATGTGCCGATCGTCGGCGTCACCGCGCACGCGCTGAAGGGCGACCGCGAACGCTGCCTGGAGGCCGGCATGGACGATTACCTGCCGAAGCCGATCAGTCCGCGGGCGCTGCTCGAAAAGCTCGAGCGATGGCTAGGCTCGGACGTCGAGACCCGGCGCAACGCAGGTTAGAGCAATATCGGGAAAAGCGTGAAACGCTCAGGCTCCGGCGCCTTCGCGTAGCCGTCCGTCCCGGAACTGCGCGAAATCAAGAGGCAAGGCGGATTTTAGCCGGCTGGCGGGCGCAGGGCGTTGACGCATGCGTATGGTGCGATCGCACCATACCAAAGCAAACGCCAAGCTCGGACAATCGTGACATTGATTCCGCTCTTCGGTTACGGGCGGGAGCAGCGACCGCCAACAAGAAACAGCGTCGACTCTACCCCAACGGACCTGTTTTCGGCGATGGCCAGGCCATGATCCGCTCTGGCATTCAGGCAACGCACTCTCGTCCGGATTTTATTTCCCGGCGGCCGTCATCCGGCCGCCGGGATAAATTTTGTTTCAAAAGTCAGACAAGTTACTGATTCCCGCGGCAAACTCCGGCCGGTCGTTCGAGGCCGCCGCGAACCCTTCCGAGCATCCCCGTTCAGGCGTTACCGGGCTGACACGAAACTGTCATGCGACTGTAATAATCGAAGGCTATTGCGCTCACCGGGCGCCTATAGAACGGGTGCCGAAAGACCATCTTCCGAACAGGAGCAGGCCACATGAGACATTTCATCCGCTCGGCGGCCGTTGCGATTGCAATGGCTGCGGCATCAACCCTTAGCATCTCCGCCGCAATGGCAGCCGATATCTCCGGCGCCGGCGCCACTTTCCCCTATCCGATCTATGCGAAGTGGGCCGACGCCTACAAGAAGGAGACCGGCGTCGGTCTCAACTACCAGTCTATCGGCTCCGGCGGCGGCATCAAGCAGATCAAGGCCAAGACCGTGACCTTCGGCGCTTCCGACGCGCCGCTGAAGGGCGAGGATCTGGACTCCACCGGGCTCGCGCAGTTCCCGATGGTGATGGGCGGCATCGTTCCGGTCGTCAATCTCGAAGGCATCAAGCCGGGCGAACTGGTGCTCGACGGTCCGACGCTGGCCGACATCTTCGCCGGCAAGATCACCAACTGGAACGACGAAGCGATCAAGAAGCTCAACCCCGACGCCAAGCTGCCCGACCAGGCGATCGCCGTCGTCCACCGTTCGGACGGCTCAGGCACCACGTTCAACTTCAGCTACTACCTGGCTGACGTCAGCGCCGACTGGAAGTCGAAGGTCGGCGTCAACACCGCGCTCGAATGGCCGGTGGGCATCGGCGCCAAGGGCAATGAAGGCGTCGCCAACAACGTCTCGCAGACCGGCGGCGCGATCGGTTACGTCGAATACGCCTATGCCAAGCAGAACAAGCTGACCTACACCGACCTGGTCAACAAGGACGGCAAGAAGGTCGAGCCGACCGCCGCCGCGTTCTCGGCCGCCGCGGCCAATGCCGACTGGAGCTCGCAGCCGGGCTACGGCGTCATCCTGGCCAACCAGGCCGGTGCTGAATCCTGGCCGATGACGTCGGCCACCTGGATCCTCGTCTACAAGAAGCCCGACGACACTGCGGCCACGACCGAAGCGCTCAAGTTCTTCGCCTGGTCCTATGCCAAGGGCGACGAGCTGGCCGCGGGCCTGGACTACGTTCCGATGCCCGACGCGGTCGTGAAGAGCGTCGAGGAAATGTGGGGCAAGGACATCGTCGACGCGAGCGGCAAGCCGCTCTACTCCGGCATGTAATTCCTAGCGAATAAGGAGGGCGTCTCCGGCGCCCTCCTGTCTCTTTCGAAATGCGAGGGGCTAAATGACAGCCGTTTCCGACGCCGCGACATCGTCCGCCCTGCGGACCAGGGAAGCGACAGTGCGCCGCTTCGCCTTCACCGACATGGCATTCCGGACGGCCACGCGCCTTTCCGCCATCCTCGTGCTGGTTCTGCTCGGCGGGGTCGCGATCTCGCTGGTCGCCGGCTCGTGGGAGGCGCTGTCGAAGTTCGGCTTCTCCTTCCTGACCACCGAATCCTGGAACCCGGTCACCGAGAATTTCGGCGCCCTGGCGCCCATCTACGGCACCATCGTCACCTCGGCCATCGCCATTCTCATCGCTGTGCCGATCGGCATCGGCATCGCCATCTTCCTGACCGAGCTCTGCCCGCGTCCGCTCAGGCGCCCGATCGCCATCGCGGTCGAGCTGCTCGCAGGCATTCCCTCGATCATCTACGGCATCTGGGGCCTGTTCGTGTTCGCGCCGTTCCTGCAGACGACGATCCAGCCCTTCGTCATCTGGCTCTTCAAAGGCATTCCCGGCCTCAACAGCCTGTTTGCCGGCCCGCCCTACGGCATCGGCCTGCTGACCTCGTCGCTGATCCTTGCCATCATGGTGCTGCCCTTCATCACCTCGATCACCAAGGACGTGTTCGACACGGTGCCGGCGGTGCTGAAGGAATCGGCATACGGCATCGGCTGCACGACCTGGGAAGTGACCCGGCGCGTGACCATCCCCTATACCCGCGTCGGCATCATGGGCGGCGTCATGCTCGGCCTCGGCCGCGCGCTCGGCGAGACGATGGCGGTTACCTTCGTCATCGGCAACGCGCACCGCATCAGCGCCTCGCTGTTTGCGCCGGGCACGACGATCTCGGCGACCATCGCCAACGAATTCACCGAAGCCGACGGCAATCTCTATACATCCTCGCTGGTATCGCTCGGCCTGATCCTGTTCATCATCACCTTCATCATCCTCGCGCTTGCACGCTACATGCTGTTGCGCATCGATAGCCGCACGGGAGCCTGACCGATGTCGACTGCCGCATCGCTTCACCAAAGCCGCAAACGCAAGAATGCCGTGATGATGGCGCTGTGCGTCGTCGCGGCTGGCATCGGCCTCGCCTGGCTGGCGCTGATCCTCGGCGCCCTGCTCTACAAGGGGCTCTCCGGGGTGAACCTGGCGGTGTTCACTGAAATGACGCCGCCGCCCGGCGACGCCGGCGGCCTGCTCAACGCCATCTACGGCAGCATCGTCATGACGATCATCGGCATCGTCGTCGGCACGCCGATCG
The DNA here is from genome assembly GCF_006439555.1 of Mesorhizobium sp. B3-1-6. Classification (NCBI taxonomy): domain Bacteria; kingdom Pseudomonadati; phylum Pseudomonadota; class Alphaproteobacteria; order Hyphomicrobiales; family Phyllobacteriaceae; genus Mesorhizobium; species Mesorhizobium sp. B3-1-6. The sequence continues at coordinate 31,238 of NZ_VFTM01000051.1, forward strand.
GCGTGCTGGCCGGCACCTACATGGCCGAATATGGCCGCTTCTCGAAGCTTACGACGGTGGTGCGCTTCATCAACGACATCCTGTTGTCGGCGCCATCGATCATCATCGGCCTGTTCGTCTATGAGCTGATGGTGCGGCCGATGGGGCATTTCTCGGCGATTGCCGGTGCCGTCGCGCTGTCGATCCTGGTGATCCCCGTCGTGGTGCGCACCACCGAGGACATGCTGAACCTTGTGCCCAATGCGCTGCGCGAAGCAGGCGCCGCCATCGGCGCGCCGCGCTGGGTGGTGATCCGCTCCGTCGCCTACCGCGCGGCAATGTCGGGCATCGTCACCGGCATATTGCTGGCGATCGCCCGCATCTCCGGCGAGACGGCACCGCTTCTCTTCACCGCGCTCAACAACCAGTTCTGGTCGAGCAATCTCAATGCGCCGATGGCCAGCCTGCCGGTGACCATCTTCCAGTTCGCTCTCAGCCCTTACGAGGAATGGCAGCAACTGGCCTGGACGGGCGCACTCATAATCACCCTGACGGTTCTCGGGCTGAGCATCATCGCCCGCAGCCTAACCGGACGCAGAGAGGACAGATGAAACCGATGTTGTCCACCGACCTGAACGCAGCCGACACGACCGTCGAGAAGGCCAAGATCGAGGTCAAGAACCTCAATTTCTACTATGGCCAGTCGAAGGCGCTGAAGGACATCAACCTGTCCCTGCCCGAGCGCAGCGTCACAGCCTTCATCGGCCCGTCGGGCTGCGGGAAGTCGACGCTGCTGCGCGTGCTCAACCGCATCTACGAGCTCTATCCGAAGCAGAGCGCCGAGGGCCAGGTGCTGCTCGACGGCAAGAACATCCTCGACCGCTCGCAGGACCTCAACCTGCTGCGCACCAAGATCGGCATGGTGTTCCAGAAGCCGACGCCGTTCCCGATGTCGATCTACGAGAATATCGCCTTCGGCGTCAGGCTCTATGAGAAGATCAGCAAGGCCGAGATGGATAGCCGCGTCGAGCAGGCGCTGAAGCGCGCCGCGCTGTGGACCGAGGTCAAGGACAAGCTCAACGCCAGCGGCCTCAGCCTCTCGGGCGGCCAGCAGCAGCGCTTGTGCATCGCCCGTACCGTGGCGGTGAAGCCCGAGGTCATCCTGCTCGACGAGCCGGCCTCGGCGCTCGATCCGCTGTCGACCGCCAAGATCGAGGAACTGATCGACGAGTTGCAGGCCGACTACACGATCGTCATCGTCACCCACAACATGCAGCAGGCGGCGCGCGTGTCGCGGCAGACGGCGTTCATGTATCTGGGCGAGCTGGTGGAGTTCGACCGGACAGAGAAGATCTTCACCTCGCCTCGCGAGAAGCGCACGCAGGACTACATAACCGGCCGCTTCGGCTGAGTTCATACGAGGACATCATCATGGCCGAACATACCGTCGCCTCCTTCGACGAGGATCTGAGGCAGATCAGCCGGCTCATCAACGACATGGGCGATCTCGCCAGCTCCATGGTCGGCGGTGCGACCAGGGCGCTGCTCGAGACCGACAATGCGCTGGCGCAGCGCGTCGTCTCCGACGACGCCATCATGGACGCTCGTCAGCGCGAGCTCGACGACCGCGCCATCACGCTGATCGCCAAGCGGCAGCCGATGGCGGACGACCTGCGCAACGTGGTCGGCTCGATCCGCATGGCGGGCGACCTCGAACGCATCGGCGATCTCGCCAAGAATATCGCCAAGCGTGTCGGCTCGGTCGGCGTCAGCGCCGCGCCGCGCGACCTCACGCATTCGATCGATTCGATGGCGCAGCTGGTGCTGATCCAGGTCCAGGCCGTGATCCAGGAATACATGGTGGGCGATGCCACGGCGCTGGCCAAGCTTCGCAACGACGACGAGCGCATCGACGTCAAATACACGTCCGTCTTCCGCGAGCTGTTGACCTACATGATGGAAGACCCGCGCAACATCACCGCTTGCACGCATCTTCTGTTCTGCGCCAAGAACCTCGAGCGCATCGGCGACCATGTGACCAACATCGCCGAGAACGCCTATTATGTGCTGACCGGCACGCAATTGCCCGCCAATCGTCCGAAGCAGGACGAGACCGCAATGTCGGCGCCGGCGGCCTGACGAAAAGGTTACCCCGATGATCGCGCCACGCATCATGGTGGTGGAGGACGAGGAGCCGCTGGGGGTGCTGCTCCGCTACAATCTCGAATCCGAGGGTTACCAGGTCGAAGTGGTGACCCGCGGCGACGAGGCCGAAATCCGCCTTCAGGAAAACGTTCCCGACCTGCTCGTGCTCGACTGGATGGTGCCGGCGGTTTCCGGCATCGAGCTCTGCCGGCGTCTCAGGATGCGGCCCGAGACCGAGCGGCTGCCGATCATCATGCTGACGGCGCGCGGCGAGGAAAGCGACCGCGTGCGCGGTCTCTCGACCGGCGCCGACGACTATCTGGTCAAGCCGTTCTCGACGCCGGAGTTCATGGCGCGCGTCAAGGCGCTGCTGCGCCGCGCCAAGCCGGAGGTGCTGTCCAGCGTGCTCAAGGTCGGCGACATCGTGCTCGACCGTGAATCGCACCGGGTCTACCGTAAGAAGAGCGAGATCAGGCTCGGCCCGACCGAGTTCCGCCTGCTCGAATTCATGATGCGCCATCCCGGCCGCGTGTTTTCGCGAAGCCAGTTGCTCGACAATGTCTGGGGCGAGACGATCTATATCGACGAGCGCACCGTGGACGTCCATGTCGGGCGCCTGCGCAAGGCGGTCAACAACGGCCGCATGCCGGACGTCATCCGCACCATCCGCGGGGCGGGCTACGCGATCAGGGAGGATTAGTCCCTGGACGCCAAAGTCCTGACGGGTCAGGCACTTCCAACAACCACGTTGATGGGTAGCCGAGACGCTTGTACTTCGTCATCCACGGGCGGAGCAAGGAGCGTAGCGACGCAGCGCAGACCCGAGGATCCATTCCGTGATGTCCACGCGCCGCTATGGCGCAGAACTCTGCACCGCTGCACCCTACGATCGAGGTAACGGCATGGATTCCAGGGTCTGCGCGCGTCGCTTCGCTCCTTGCTCCGCCCTGGAATGACGAAGTCGCCGTGGCTTCGGCCAATCTCCAACG
>NZ_VFTM01000052.1:0-33753 GCF_006439555.1 Mesorhizobium sp. B3-1-6
CCAGCCTCCACAACGCCGCCGCCGGTGTCGCCGCTGATCACCGCCGCGTCGTTGGTCCCGTCGATGGTGATCGTCACGTCATGCGTGGTCGTGCCGCCGTGGCCGTCGTCTGCCTTGATCGTATAGGTCAGCGTGAGATGCTCGCCCGCCGCGAGATAGTCGAAAGCTTGTGGCGTGGAGTTGAACGACCAGTTGATCGCGCCCGATGTATGGCTGTTGTCGATGACGGGATTGCCGCCCAGCGACAGCATGCTCACGACGTTGGCAGCCTGAAGGGAACCGGTAGCCCCGTCCAGGGTCACTCCTGTCACCGAGGCAGTGACCGTATCATGGATATCGACGTCGCTGACGGTCAGCGTGCCGTTTGTCGACAAAGGGGCGTTTGTTTCGTTAAGCGTGGTGGCATCGTGATCGCCGGCCGCGACGGTGATCACCGCCGCGTCGTTCACACCATTGATCACCACCGACAGCGTACCCACGCTGAGCGTGCCGTTCGACATCTTGATCGTGTATTGGATCGTGTCCGTAAAGTGCTCTCCAGCACCGAGCGCGTTGATCAGGGGGGCTACAGCGGTCGCGTCGTAATGAATCTTGTTGTCACTTCCGATCCAGAATTTCGCGCCATTTGCGCTGGTTTCGGCGAATTGAATTCCCGCTTGATCCTGTATCAGGAGATCCTTGTTATAATCGGCGAAGGCCTTGTTGGTGACTGTGATGCTGGCCCCTCCGTCGTCGTTCTTGGTGCCGTCATCCACCGAATAGATCGTCGTCTTGGTCCCGCCACCGCTTGCCGCAAGCACGTCGAACGTGAACTGAAGGCTGCCGTCCTCTGTGCCGGATTGAGTCAGATCGGCTGCCGCGCCCGAATTCGAAAACGTGACGGTCGAGCCCGAAACTGTTGTGGTCGCCATTGCCAATTTCCCCCTGTGATCCCTTGCGAACAATGGAAGTGTTCGCCCCAACGGTTACTGCTGATCCTGGTGCAGACGACGCAAGCGGATGCTTCCGCCTGCGGCGGTTGGTCAGGACCAAGCCACTCTGATTGAACGTAAAGACTTCTCTCGCCGAGAGACAAAACCCCACCCCAGAGCGCTTGCACGCTCGCACCCAACATTCCTAGCTGGCGTGCCCCCCTCGGTCGCCGCAATCGCGGGACAAGCATACCTATATTCAGGTATATTAGCTTTTTACGATTTGGAAACCATAACGGAATATATATTGCCGCGTAACGTTAACGATTCATTAGACATTTAACAAATCTGCCACCCCATCGATTGATGCCTGTGTCTCCCAAAGTGAGCTGCGATTTGGAGGGAATGATATGCATCAAAACAAAGACTTAAAGTGCGCGGCCCAGTCCGTTTCGGCGCAGCGTGATTTGATGGCGCAGCGTTGACTTCGCCATCGCTCGGTCGCTGGCATTTCTGTTGGAAATTTTATCGGAACATGTAGCGCTGCGTGCAACCGACAAAGAGGGCGGCCGTCAACCAATGGCGCAAAGGCCGCCAGAGCCAGGTCGCCAGCGTCTTCCGATGTCAGCCAGCCAGACTGGCTTGCTCGGCGGCATTCGGGTCGCCCGGCGCGGTCGCCCAGGCGAGTTCGACCAGCGTCACCGTGCGCCGGCCCACGCCGTCGACCTGGCAGACGATGAGGCCTTGCTCCTCGATATAGTCGAGCAGCCGGCGCGCGCGGCGCAGCGAATGCGAGCCATAGGCACGCGCGATCGCCGCGTCGCTCGGACATGGCCAGCCTTCCTTGGCGGCGCGGGCGATCATCATGAACACGCCCTGCATATCCTCGGGCAGCAGCGAAGCGCGCACGGAAACGTCGCGCCAGGCGTCGTCCTCGGCCATGTCGGAGCCGACGCCCGCACGCGCCCGCGTCAGCATGCGGCGGAATTCCGAAAGGTCAGGCACGACCGACGCGAGCCCCTCGATGCGGCAGCGAACGACGAACTCCTGGTAGAGCACGCCGATGACGCGGAACCCGGCATCCGGCTCGGCCAGGATGGCGCGCAGGATGCGGTCCATCCGCTCGCGCCGCTCGGCGAGGTCCTCGGCGCTGGGCTGCGGTTCCGCCGGCTCGGGGCGGATGTCCAGCGGCGCGGCCTTGGCCGCCATCAGCTGGTCGAGCAGGTCGGGCGAAGGCCGCCGTTGCGCCCTGACCGTCTCCGGCGGCGGCGCCGCGAGGATGATCGAGCGCGCATCTTCCAGCATCGCTTCCGGCAGCGGCATCAGCCGCGGCGTGCCGTTGCGCGGGCTGGTTTCGGTCTGGCCGATGCGCACGCTGAGCGGACGGCGCGACAAGGCCGGACCGAGCGCCATGAAATGCCCGCGCTCCAGGTCGCGGAAAGCTTCGGCCTGGCGCCGCTCCATGCCGAGCAGGTCGGCGGCGCGCGCCATGTCGATGTCGAGGAAGGTGCGCCCCATCAGAAAGTTGGAGGCCTCCGCCGCGACGTTCTTGGCGAGCTTCGCCAGCCGCTGCGTGGCGATGATGCCGGCAAGCCCGCGCTTGCGGCCGCGACACATCAGATTGGTCATGGCGCCCAGCGAGAGCTTGCGCGCCTCGTCCGAAACCTCGCCGGCAGCGGCGGGCGCGAAGAGCTGCGCCTCGTCGACGACCACGAGCATCGGATACCAATGGTCGCGCGCGACCTCGAACAGCCCGCCCAAGAATGCCGCGGCACGCCGCATCTGATTCTCGGCATCGAGCCCTTCGAGGTTGAGCACCGTCGAGACGCGATGGATGCGCGCCCGCTCGCCCGCCGCCTGCAGGCCGCGCTCGGTATGCTCCTCCGCGTCGATCACCAGATGGCCATAGCGTTCGCCCAGAGACACGAAGTCGCCTTCGGGATCGATGATCGTCTGCTGCACCCAGGGCGCGCTCTGTTCGAGCAACCGGCGCAGCAGATGCGACTTGCCGGAGCCCGAATTGCCCTGCACCAGCAGGCGGGTCGCCAACAACTCCTCTAGGTCGAGGGCCGCCGGCGCGCCCGCCGTCGTCTGCCCCATTTCGATTGCAACGGTCATGTCTCGACTCGGATCGTCTCCCTGCGCGCGACGGGCTTACCAACCTGAGCGCGGTGCGTCGAGCATGGGTCGCAGCCGTCGGCTCGGTGTTCCACACCTAAGGGCGGGCCCGTCCCTGGCGCGAATGGCGGCAGGCTGTCGCCAGCCACACTGGTCGGACCACCATTTCACTGGCGCAATCCAACCATTGGCGTATCATCTTTTTCTGGGAGGGTTCATGGCAGGAGGAGGCCAATGAACGTCGCTGCGGAAGTACCCGTCATGGATCCGACGGTGCAAGACCTTGTTTCGTCTGCTCTTTCGAAATTTCGCGCCGGCGACACCGTCTCGACCCGGGCGATGCTCGACGTCATCCGCCGATCCGACCCGGCCTGCCAGGACAGTGACGACCATCTGATCGAACTGATCGTCATGGCTGCCGTTGGTAAGACCATGGGCGTCGTCTTCGACCACCGCTCCCCGGACGAACGATCGCCGCTTCTATCATAGGCTGCCGATTGGCCCCAACGTCGTCATCTTGGTGCGTAGCGACGCGAAGCGGGAGCGAAGACCCAAGGATCCTGTGCCATTGAGCCTGCCGAAGAATGCCTGCGGTGCCAAAGCCTGCACCGCTGCGACGCCTCGAAGTTACGGAATGGATCCTCGGGTCTGCGCGCGTCGCTTCGCTCCTTGCTCCGCCCGTGGATGACGAAGGAGAGGCGATTTACGCCAACCTCCGAAGCATGCCACGACTTATGCGGAATGGCAGGCGCTCAACCAGACCGAGGCTTCTGCAACCAAGAAAGCTGAGTTCGAGGCAAGGCGCCAAAGGATCATTAGCGATGCCGAACGCTTACGCGGCTTCGTCATTCTAGGGCGGAGCAAGGAGCGAAGCGACGCGCGCAGACCCTAGAAATCCATGCCGTTACGCGTGCCGAAGAATGCCGCGGTCCAGAAAAAGAGGATGCATACGCAGGCGCTGCGGTGCCAAAGCCTTCACCGCCGCGACGCCTCGAAGGTCACGGCATAGGATCCTCGGGTCTGCGCGGCCGTTCCGCCCTAGGATGACGAACTGACCGGCGCTTCGGCTAATCTCCACAATGGTCGATTTTACCAACGCCGGCGCCGTCCGACGGGCCGCTAGCTTCCCAGCGGATGCGGCATATAGCCGACAAAACCGGCGATCTTCCAGCGTCCGCCGACCTTGCGGCAGAAATAGAGCGTCTGCCATTTGAGCCGGTCGACGCCGCCGTCGGCCTTGGCGACCGAGCCGTCGAACTTCTTGTGCAGCACCGCCCGGTCGCCATCGACATCGATGTCGCGCATGTTGGTGACGCGGAACAGCGCCTCGCGCAGCGGTTCGGCGAATTTCGTCGCCGCGGTTTCCTTGGCCTGCCGCAGCCATTCGTCGCGATAGACCTCCAGCCTCGGGAATTGCAGCCTCCAGGCATCGGCATTGTTGAGGAAATGCGCGTGCATGCCGAAGAAGCTTTCGGCGATGAAATCGTCCTCGACCATCGACCAGTCCTGACCGAGGAAAGCATCGATATCGCGCCGCACCAGCATTTCCCAAAGCGCGTGGCGGTCGGCATCGCCCTCCGGAAACGGATTCTTGTCTAAGGTCATGCTGGATCTCTCCTCTCGCAAGCAATTCCAGGAAAAGTGCGTAGCGGTTTTCCGTCCGGAATTGCGTAAAAAAAAATAGAGCGCGCCGGCCGCCGGCGGGTCGCCCCACCTGGTGCCGCAGCGGCGTCGAGCGCAAGATGCTCAGGCTTCTGTAATAAAGCAACATGAGTTTCGAAAAAATGTTGCTTTCCGACATTGCCTCTAGGAGGATCGTGCCGACGAGCGTAGACGGCTATGTGAACGGTCCCGCTCGATCGCCAGGAGGAGGCTCACTTGCCCAAGCAATGCTTTGGAAAATCGCATGTTCCGCTCTCGCCCGCCGTGCGCGCCGGCGATTTCGTCTATGTCTCCGGCCAGGTGCCGGTGGGCAGCGACGGGCTCGTGGTCAAGGGCGGCATCGCCGAACAGACCGAGCAGGTGCTGCAGAACGTCAAGGCGGCGCTGGCGCTCGCCGGCTGCACCATGGACGATGTGGTGAAGACCACCGTCTGGCTGGAGGATGCGCGCGATTTCGGCACGTTCAACACCGTTTATGCAAAGCATTTCCCGCAGGATCCGCCGGCGCGCACCACCGTCGAATCCCGCCTGATGATCGACATCAAGATCGAGGTCGAGGCGGTCGCCTACCGGCCGCTCTGATCGCGAACACGCAGCAGCAGGGAGTGCACCGATGCAGTTCGATCTCCTGATAAAGGGCGGGCGCGTCATCGATCCCGCATCGGGCCTGGACGCGCAGCGCGACGTCGCCATCGCCGATGGGCGTGTTGCGGCAATCGAGGCCGCCATCGATGCCGAACATGCCACGCAGGTGGTCGACGCCAGGGATTGTATCGTCGCGCCCGGCCTCGTCGATCTGCACAGCCACGTCTATTGGGGCGGAACCTCGCTCGGCGTCGATGCCGACCGACTCGCCGCCAAGAGCGGCACCACCACCTTCATCGACGCCGGCAGCGCCGGTGCCGGCAATTTCCTCGGCTTTCGCCGCCATGTCATCGAGCGCTCGAAGGTCCGCATCCTCGCTTACGTCAACATCTCCTTCGCCGGCATCTTCGGATTCTCGAACACCGTGTCTGTCGGCGAATGCAGCGACCTCAGGCTTTGCGAGCCGCGCGAGACGGTTGCCGCGGTACGCGAGCACGCCGACGTGGTCGTCGGCGTCAAGGTGCGTTCCGGCAAGCATGCCGGCGGTTCGAGCGGCATCGCTCCGGTGGACCTGGCGTTGGAGGCCGCCGACAAGGCCGGCCTGCCGCTGATGGCGCATATCGACGAGCCGCCGCCGGGACGCTCGGAAGTGCTGCCCAGGCTGCGCCGCGGCGACATCCTCACCCATTGCTTCCGCCCCTTCCCCAACGCGCCGGTCTTTGCCTCCGGCGCGGTGCGGCCGGACATGCGCCTCGCCCGCGAGCGCGGCGTCATCTTCGACATCGGCCACGGCATGGGCTCCTTCGACTTCGAGGTCGCCAAGGCGATGCTGGCCGAAGGCCTGGCTCCAGACGTGATTTCGAGCGACGTGCATCTCTACTGCGTCGACGGCCCGGCCTTCGACATGCTGGTCTGCATGTCGAAGCTGATGGCGCTCGGCATGCCGCTGGTCGAAGTGTTGCGCGCGGCGACCATGAATCCCGCTCAGGCGATTGCCCGGCCGGAGCTCGGTGCACTGAAGGTCGGCGGCATCGGCGATGTCGCGGTGCTGAAGTTGCAGCAGGGCCGCTTCACCTTCGTCGACGCTGTCGGCGCGTCACTGGTCGCGGACCAGCGTCTGGTCTCCAACGGCATCGCCATCGGCGGCAAATGGTGGCCGAACGAGGCGCCCGACCACAATGAGACCGAGCGCTTCGAGGCGCCTGCGCGCCACACGCATGTGGATGTGGCGGCGAGGCATTTTGGGCGGTGACTGGCTGATCTCCCCCGTGGGGGGAGATGCCCGGCAGGTTTCGGCGGCTTCGCGTTGAACAGCGCCTTCCCCCAATCCGTCGCTGCTTCGCAGCGCCACCTCTCCCCCTCCGGAGGGAGAGGAAGGGAGCCAGCTGGAATAAGCGCGCGCCTTCCTCTCCCCCGTCGATCGGGGGAGAGGTGTCGAGCGAAGCTCGACGGAGTGGGGGTCGACCTTACCTCGCGTTGCTCGGCTCGCCATAAACCGGCGTCGCAATCCCTTCCATCCGCGCCTTGAGCTGCAGCGCCACATATTTCGAATAGAAGCGCGACAGCGCCAGGTTGCCGCCGTGGAACCACAGCGCTTCCTGCGCCGTCGGCTTCCACATGTTGCGCAATTCGCCCTGCCACGGACCCGGATCGCCCTTGACGCCGGAGCCCAGCCCCCAGCACGGGCCGACCTTGTCGGCGACCTCGCGCGAGACGATCCCCGCAACCGTCTCGTTCATCGACTGGTAGCCGGTGCAGCAGACGATGGCGTCGACGGTAAGCTCGCTGCCGTCCTCGAACAGGATGCCGGACGGCGTCAGCGTCTTGATGCCGACGCGGCTCTTGACCTTGATCTCGCCCTTCAGGATCAGCTCGCAGGCGCCGACATCGATGTAATAGCCGGAGCCTGTGCGGTAGGCCTTCATCAGCAGCCCGGTCTCGTCCTCGCCGAAATCGATGGCGAAGCCGCTGTCGCTGAGGCGTTTGTAGAAATCCGCGTCGCGCGCCCGGATCGCGTCATAGAGCGCGCGCTGGCCCTTCGGCACCAGCGCGAAGGGCGTCGAGGCCACGATCATGTCGGCCTTGTCGGTGGTGATGCCGCGGGCCAGCGCCTTTTCCGAAAAGATCTCGAAGCCGACATCCATCAGCGTGTCGGATTTCACCACGGTCGTCGGCGAACGCTGGACCATGGTGACCTTGGCGCCCGCTTCCCAGAGATCGACGCTGACATCGTGCCCCGAACTTGCAGCGCCGATCACCGCGACGCGCTTGCCGCGGAATTTCTCGCCGGTGGAATACTGGCTGGAATGCAAAAGCTCACCCTTGAAGCTGTCCGTGCCCGGCAATTCGATCGGCCGCGGCGGACCATAGGCGCCGGTGGCGAAGACGATGTGTTTCGGCTTCAGCGTGACGCGCTGGCCGACGCGGTCGACCACCACCGTCCACACCTTTTCGGCCTCGTCATAGGCGGCGCTGATACATTTGGTGGCCACCCAGTAGTTCAGCTCCATGACGCGGGTATACATCTCCAGCCAGTCGCCCATCTTGTCCTTGGGCGTGAAGACCGGCCAGTTTTCCGGGAACGGAACATAGGGCAGATGGTCGTACCAGACCGGGTCGTGCAGCACGAGCGAGCGATAGCGGTTGCGCCAGGAGTCGCCGGCGCGTGCGTTCTTCTCGATGACAAGGGTCGGAACGCCCAGTTGCCGCAGCCGGGCGCCCAGCATGATGCCGCCCTGCCCGCCGCCGATCACCAGGCAATAGGGCTGCTCGTGCACGCCGAGGTCGCGCGCCTCGCGCGCCCTGGCTTCCGCCCAGGTTTCGCGCTTGGGGTCGGCCTTGTGACGGATGCCGAGCGGCCGGGCCGGGCCTTTCCGCTCTTCGAAACCCTTGAGCTCGCTCATCGCCGTGAACAGCGTGCGGCAGCGGCCGTCCTTGAGCCGCAGAATCCCCTCGCCGCGCGCCACCGTCGTCTCGAAGCTGAACCAGGCTTCGACGATGCCATCGTCGACGCCTGGCTCTCCGGTCAGCCGCCAGTGCGACGGCTGCGCCAAGTCGAGCGTGGCCTTCAGCATCTCGCGGATCGCGGCCTCCCCCTCCATGGTTTTGATGTTCCATGTGAAAGTCAAAAGATCGCGCCAGTAGCAATCCTCCGCGAAAAGACCGATCGCAGCGTCGATGTCGCCAGCCTCGAGCGCCCGGCCGAAAGCGCCGAGCCAGGTTGCCGCCTGTTGCGATGGTGCGATGTCGAGCATTTTTGTCCTTCCCTCCGAATATATTCGAACGACACGGCCACCTGTCGACCTTGTCGAAACTCGCCTTGAGGCCGGCCTCGCCTGAATATCGGCTGCCTCAATCCCCCAGCGGCTCCATCTCCTTGCCGGTCCGGTGGATCTGGGCGTTGTATTTGATGCGGCGCACCGTTTCGCGCGCCGGGCCGTCGATCCTGTAGGCGGTCGCCACCGCCAGCAAATCGATGGCAGCCAGGAAAGCATAGCGCGACGCCGTCGGCTTCAGCGTGTCGGGATATTCGGGAACAGCCATCGTCAGCCGCACATCGCAGACGCGCGTCAATTCGGTATCCGGCGCCGTCACGCAGATCGCGTTGGCGCGGTAATGCTTGGCGAGCTCCACCGCTTCGATCACCTCGCGCGTGCGCCCCGTTGCCGAAATCGCGATCACCAGATCGCCCGGCTTCAATGTCGAGGCGGTCATGCGCATCAAATACGGATCGCATTGCGCGCTGATGGTGATGCCGTAGCGGAACAGGCGGTATTGCGTCTCCTGCGCCAGCGCCGACGAACTGCCGCCGAGGCCGAACACCGTCACCTGCCGCGCCTTGGCGATCAGTTCCGCGGCCTTTTGCAACTGTCCCGGATCGATCTGCCGCTCCGCCTCCTGCAGCGCGCGCCGCGCCTCGCCGAACACCGCGTTCCAGAACGGCATGCCGCTGTCGCCGTTCGCAGGTTGCGGCTTGGTGGCGAGATAGAGCGCGCCGACGACAAGGCTCTGCGCCAGCTTCAGCTTGAAATCGCGCACGCCATCGCAGCCGATGGCGCGGCAGAAGCGGGTGACCGTCGGCTCGCTGACCCCGGCGCGCTGGGCAAGCGCGGCGTTGGAAGCGTCGACCGCATATTTGACGTCGTCGAGCACGACGTCGGCGACGCGGCGCTCTGCCGGCCGCAATTCCGCATAGCTGTCCTTCACCTGCGAGATGATATCGGGAATGCGCCGGAGATGGTCGTGCCGCTCGTCGTCCTCGTCGGTCGCTCGCAACGCCTGGCTGTCAGCTTCGGTCATTCGCCAAGTCCTCCCCAGCCCGCTTCTGGAACTATCATCTTCGCGATTATCCGCCCGCTGGCCATAGGCAATCAACCGAGACGGAGTATGTAGGAAAGTAACACACACGGCAAGGGATCATAAAATTTATGAAAACCATACAGTTAGGCAAAATCTGATTGAACCTGATTGCATCCGCCATCTGTCGCCGCTTGACAGTAAAGTAGGATAGTTACAGACTGATTTCGCGGACAGATGGGGCCTCCGGCAACGCATCGCGCAGTCTCCGAGGGGGAGCATGAATACGGCAAGCGCAACAACGCCGAAGCTCGGCGTGCAGGCAGCGACCAAGGTCTATCAAACGGCCTCCGGCGATCTTCTGGCGCTGGATCGCTGCAGCCTGGATGTGCGACCGAACGAGATCGTATCCATCGTCGGCCCCTCCGGCTGCGGCAAGACCACGTTGTTGTGGTCGATGTCGGGCCTGCATCGCCTGACCGCGGGCGCGATCCTGCTCGACGGCAAGGAGATCACCGGCCCGCGGCCCGAGATCGGCATCGTCTTCCAGGAAGCGAACCTCCTGCCCTGGCGCAATCTCGACGCCAACATCAACTTCCCTTTCGAGATCAAGGGCGAGAAACCCGATCGCGCCTGGATCGCGCATCTGTTGAACCGCGTCGGGCTCGACGGCTTCGGCGGCAAGTTCCCGCGCGAGCTTTCCGGCGGCATGCAGCAGCGCGCGGCGATCGTGCGCGCGCTGGCGCTGAAACCCTCGGTGCTGCTGATGGATGAGCCTTTCGGCGCGCTCGACAGTTTCACCCGCGAGGAGATGAACCGCCTCGTCGAGGAGATCTGGCTCGACACCAAGACCACCATCGTCTTCATCACCCACAGCATCGAGGAAGCGATCTTCCTTTCCGACCGCGTGGTGGTGCTGACGACGCGGCCCGGCCGCGTCGCCAAGGTCTACGACGTGCCGTTCCCGCGGCCGCGCTCGCTGGAAATCATGGCGACGAAGGAGGTTTTCGATCTCACCAACAAGATCAAGATGGACATTGTCGGCGAGCGCGTCCGGCCGAGCACGCCGGAGCGGCCGTCGGCCGAAATCGTGAGGATCAGGCCGTGAGCGGGGGCGACGCCATTCCGGAATTCTCGAAGGCCAAATCCGGCGCCAAATCGGGAGATGGCCAGGATGTCAGCCTGACCAATCTTTCGGCCTTCGCCAGCGGCCCCGGCATCAAGTCCGGCGCCGAAGTGGCGGCGATCCTCGCCGTCGCGGTGGTGATCGTCGGCGGCATAGAGCTCGTACTGCGCATCTTCCACGTGCCGCAATATATTATGCCGCCGCCGAGCTCGATCGCCTACGCCTTGTTCGACGAGTTCCCGCTGATCGCGCCGCATCTCGGCTACACGCTGGTCGAGCTCGTCTCGGGCTTCGCCATCGGCGCCATAGTCGGCCTGGTGATGGCGGCGGTGATCACCCAGTTTCCCTTCGTCGAAAAAATCGTCGCGCCCTACATCCTCATCCTCGTCACCACGCCGATGTTGGCGCTGGTGCCGCTGCTCATCTTGCGCTTCGGCTTCGGCTATACGCCGCGCATCATCGCCGTGGCCTTGGCCGCCGGCCCGATGGTGATGATCAACGCCGCGACCGGCTTCCGCCGCGTCGACAGCGCCAAGATCGCTTTGGCCCGCTCCTATGGCGCCAGCACACTGCAGATCTTCTGGAAGATCCGCGCGCCGATGGCGCTGCCGATGATCCTGGTCGGGCTGATGATCGGCGCGATCTTCGGGCTGCTCACCGCCGTCGGCGCCGAGATGGTCGGCGGCGGCTTCGGCCTCGGCAACCGGCTGACCTCCTATTCGTCGATGATCCAGATGCCGCAATTCTTCGCGGTGGTGCTGATCCTGTCGACGCTCGGCATCCTGATCTACGTGCTGTTCTTCCTGATCGGCAAGAAATGGGCGAGCTGGGAAACATAAGCGCGAAAGGACGAGGTCGCCCGGGAGGCGGGCGAAGGCAAGCGATCAACAAAAAGGGGAATGCCATGACCAACGAAAGCTCATTCGACACAGCGACAAGAGCCGGCATCAGCCGCCGCTATTTCCTGCAGGTGACGGCGGCCGGCGCCGTGACCGCCACCGCGCTCGGCGCGTCTGGCCTGAGGGCCAGGGCGGCGGCTTATGAGAAATTCACCTGGATCTCGCCGCGCGGCACGCTCGAGGTGCTGGACGACTATCCCTACTGGTCGGCCAAGAAGGCCGGCTATTTCGGCGACCTCGCCACCGACATGCAGCCGGGCCCGTCGGATGGCACCGCGACGGTGAAGTTCGTCGATGTCGGCCAGGCCGACATGGGCTTCCCCTCGCCCGGCGTCTTCTCCTTCGCCATCCAGAACGGCATGAAGCTGAAGTCCGTCTTCCACATGGGCGCGCGCGACACCTTCAGCATCGCCTTCCGCAAGGGCCAGGGCACCAAGAACCTCAAGGATCTCGAAGGCAAGACCATCCTGCTCGGCTCCGCCGCCTGGCAGGCGATCGTCGATCCGCTGCTTGCGGCCCAAGGCGTCGACATCAAGAAGGTGAAATATGTCGAGGCCGGCTGGCCGACCTGGGGCACCGCGCTTGCCGGCGGCCAGGGCGATGCGGCGCTCTCCTGGGAGGGGCTGCGCGCCGAATGGATCGCAAAGGGCCTCGACTTCGAATACTGGCTCGGCGTGCAGAACTCGAAGCTGCCGGCCAACACCTTTGTCGTGCGCGCCGCCGATCTCGAGGACGCCGACAAGAAGGCCTTCCTGGAGAAATACCTGCGTGGCTGGGCGATGGGTCTCGAATTCGGCTACCAGAACCCGCGTGCCGCGGTCGAGGCCGTGTTCGAGCAGTTCCCGACCTTGGCCAAGAACCTCGGCCCCGAGCTCGGCACCACATCCATCCTGCAGCAGATCAACGTCTTCCGCGGCGACATGGACAAGCGTGGCGGCTGGGGCTCGCACGACATGGCGAGCTGGCAGGGCTTCTTCGACGAGATCCTCAAGATCGGCCAGATCACTGCGCCGGTGAAGGCGGAAGACGTCTGCACCAACGACCTGATCCCGGCCGCCAACGACTTCGACAAGGCCAAGGTCAAGGCCGACGCCGACGGCGTGAAGCTGTCGGAAGGCTTTGCCGCGCTCGACGTCGACAAGATCAAGGCGCACCTGTTCGATTCGGCGGTGAAGTGAGGGGGGCTGGCTCCTTTCCTCTCCCTCCGGAGGGGGGAGAGGTGGCGCCGCGAAGCGGCGACGGAGCGGGGGAAGGCGTTCGCCAAACGCGTAGCCGCTGCAAGACAGGCACAATCTGGCGCGCAAGAAACCAGGCGCGCGGCGAAGGTCGACCCCCACTCCGTCGAGCTTTGCTCGACACCTCTCCCCCGATCGACGGGGGAGAGGAAGGGGCCGGGTGATGAGCGGTGGCGCTGACCTAAGGTGGTTGTCCCAGATAGGCATACGAGCGGCGATCGATCGCCGCCCATGACTGAATCAAGAAACTAGGGAGGCTGAAATGGCCGACAAAGTTAAAATTCTGGTGGTTGGTCTGGGCAATATGGGCGCCTCGCATGCCAGCGCCTATCACCGCTCCGACGGCTTCGAGATCGTCGGCATCATGAGCCGCAGCATCAAGAGCAACAAGAAGATCCCGAAAGAACTCGCCGGCTACCCGCTCTACGAGGATTTCGACCTGGCGCTGAAGGAGGCCAAGCCGGACGCGGTCTCCATCAACAGCTGGCCGAACACGCACGCCGAATACGCGCTGAAGGCGATCGCCGCCAACTGCCATGTGTTCATGGAAAAGCCGCTGGCCACCAACATCGCGGACGCCGAGAAGGTTGTGGCCGCGGCGCGGGCGAAGAACCGCAAGCTGGTGCTCGGCTACATTCTGCGGGTGCACCCGTCCTGGATCAAATTCATCGAGGTCGGCAAGACGCTCGGCAAGCCGTTGGTGATGCGCCTGAACCTCAACCAGCAGAGCAGCGGCACCGCCTGGCACTGGCACAAGAACCTGATCGATTCGCTGATCCCGATCGTCGACTGCGGCGTGCATTATGTCGACGTCATGTGCCAGCTGACCGGCGCCAAGCCGGTGCGCGTGCACGGCATCGGCGCGAAGCTGTGGGCCGAGGCCGACAAGCAGAATTACGGCCATTTGCATGTCACCTTCGATGACGGTTCGGTCGGCTGGTATGAGGCGGGCTGGGGCCCGATGATGAGCGAGACGGCCTATTTCGTGAAGGACGTGGTCGGCCCCAAGGGCGCGGTCTCGATCGTCGCCGGCCAATCGGGCAGCAGCGCCAAGGACGCCGAGGAGGTTTCCGATTCCGCCGACATCGACCGCCACACCAAGACCGACGCGCTGAAGATCCATTACGCGCAGGTCGATGGCGACAAGAATTTTGCCAAGCCCGACGAGATCGTCAGCATGGAGGACGAACCTGGGCATCAGGAGCTTTGCGACCGAGAGCAGGCCTTCTTCCTGCGCGCCATCCGCGAGGATCTCGATTTGACCGAACAGATGGATGCCGCCGTGAACAGCCTGCGCATCGTGCTGGCGGCCGAGCAGAGCATCGCGGAAAAGCGCACCGTCGAGCTGGCCTAAAGCCGTCGCTCCCTCATCCGGCCGCCTCGCGGCCACCTTCTCCCCTGCGCGGAGAAGAGGTTGACGCCGACGCCGACAATCTCCTCTCCCAGCGGGGAGAGGTCCGAGCGAAGCGGAGGCTGGGTGAGGGCGAGTCCGGGTCAGTTCTCAGCTGACAGCACTTGCAAGTGGGAGGAAACACATGGTCGCGATCTCGAAGAGCTTGCTCGAAACCTACACCCAGTCCGACGCGCTGGCTCTCGCCGGACTTGTGAAGCGCGGCGAGGTTTCTCCCGCCGAGCTCGTCGAAGCTGCAATCACCATGATCGAGCGCCTCAACCCGGAACTCAATGCCGTCGTCCATCGTCTCTACGACATGGCGCGCGACCAGGTGAAGACGGTGGACAAAACCGCGCCCTTCGCCGGCGTGCCCTATCTGCTCAAGGAGCTCGCCTCGTCCTGGACCGGCGCGCCTCTCACCAATTCCTGCCGCTACCTCAAGGACTTCGTCGCCGATTCCGACAGCGAGGTGGTGCGACGCATCAAGGCGACGGGCCTTATCCTCGTCGGGAAATCCAACGCGCCGGAGAATGGCTGGTCGATCACCACTGAGCCGAAACTCTACGGCACGACGAAGAACCCGTGGAAGGAAGGCATCACGCCGGGCGGCTCGAGCGGCGGCGCTGCTGCCGCGATCGCCTCGCGCATGGTCCCGATCGCCGAAGCCAGTGACGGGGCCGGCTCGATCCGCGTTCCGGCTTCCTGCTGCGGCATCGTCGGCCTGAAGCCGTCGCGCGGCCGCGTCAGCCTGGCGCCCTTCGGCGACTATTGGTATGGCGGCGCCTATTTCCTCTGCTGCTCGCGAACGGTCCGCGACACCGCCGCCTATCTCGACGCCGTGGCCGGCGCCCTGCCCGGCGACGCCTACACGCCGCCGGTGCCGGCGGACAGCTGGCTCAGCCTTTCCGCGCGAGCGCAGAAGAAACTGCGCGTCGGCTTTACCGTCACGCCGCCCAACGGCACGGCGATTGATCCTGACGTCAAGGCAACCGTGCTCTCCACGGTCGCCGCGCTGGAACGTCTCGGCCACGACATCGAGGAGCACGACATGCCGCTCGACGCCGATGCCGTCTGGAAGATCTACACCGACATGACCTGCGTGCAGACGGCTGCCACTTTCGGCTTCCTGGAGACGCTGGTCGGCCGCCCCGTCACGCCGAACGATGTCGAACCGTTGACCTGGGCGATCATCCAGCGCGGCCGCGCGACCAGCGGCATCAAGCATATTTCAGATGTCGAGCAGTTGAGGTTGATCGGCCGCGACATCGTCGGCGACCTCAACCCCTATGACATCTTCATCACCCCGACGCTGACGCAACTGCCGCGTCCGCTCGGCTATTACGACATGTCGGAGACCGATCTCGATCGCTACAACGCCAAATGGGGCGACGCGGTCTTCAACTTCCCCTTCAACATCTCCGGCCTGCCGGCGATCTCGCTGCCGCTCGGGCAGTCGGCCGGCGGCGTGCCGATCGGCGTCCAGCTCGTTGGCCGCTATGGCGACGAGGCGGCGGTGCTGGCGCTTTCCACGCAGTTGGAAGGGGAGATGCCGTGGAAGGATCGGCGGCCGGCGCTGTAGGCGATCCTTACCGTTTGGCTTCGAGGGCATAGAGAAGGCCCGGCTGAGCGATCCATTCCCCCGGCCGCAGCGCCTCGACGTCATATCGCCCGTCCGGATTGCGCGTCGCAACGCCGACATAGCGGTAGCTGCAACCTTGGCCGTCGACCACCGTCTCACGGATCGGGTGGTCGGCGAGGCGGCCGATGACCGCTCCCTTGTCCCTCGGATCGGCGAGGATGAAATATTCGATTGGGATGTTTTGGCCCAGCCGCGGAGCCATCCTGAATGGTGCGAAGCGCATTTTGAAGCTCGATTTGGCGCGCGCCGGAATTCGGGCGAGCGGTGACACCGCGACTAAATAGACGCCCGCTTCATATGAATTCGAGGGGGATTCTCCGCCGCTTTATATACGCGCTTTTATTCGCGGCCTCCGAGCCACCAAGGGCCGGAAAGAGCTGCCGCCGGGTCGGCCAAAACCCCTATAAAATTCCTATATCTTTCCCATCCCTCCCGTCTCGAACCTTTATGGCGATCGGGTCCATATTTCCATTCGAAGAAACGCTGTGAACCGCCGTCGCCGCCAAGGTGACGAGCGCGTGCGTGCAGTTTTCAGCCCGCCTATGCGGTCTGTGGACACAAGTGGAAAACAAGGAACACCTGCAATGGACCTCATAGTTCTCGGGATCGGGATTTTATTCTTCGCCCTGTCCTTAGCCTACGTCAAAGCCTGCGAGAGAATCTGAGAAAGGGCCGTACCATGCTTTTCGACTACATCCTCGGCGGCGCGGTGACCTTGTTCCTGCTTGCCTACCTCACCTACGCGCTGATCCGCCCAGAGCGCTTCTGACCGGCACGCGGAGAGCCCATCATGACCATAAATGGCTGGATACAGATCCTCATCTATTGCGGGATCCTGCTTTTGCTCGTGAAGCCGCTCGGCTTCTATATGTACCGCGTCTTCAGCGGCGATCCCACCTTGCTGTCGCCGGTGCTCGTCCCTATTGAGCGTGGCCTCTATCGCCTCGCCGGCACGAGCGACAGGGAAGAACAGCACTGGGCCGTCTACGCGACGGGCATGCTGCTCTTCAATCTCGCCGGTCTGCTGGTCCTTTACGCGCTGCAGCGGCTGCAGGGCGTGCTGCCCTACAATCCCTCGGGCATGACCGCGGTCGACCCGCAGCTGGCCTTCAACACCGCCGCCAGCTTCATCACCAACACCAACTGGCAGAACTACGGCGGCGAAAGCACGATGTCCTATCTCGTGCAGATGGCCGGCCTCACCGTCCAGAACTTCGTCTCGGCCGCTACCGGTATTGCCATCGCGATCGCCTTGATTCGCGGCTTCGCCCGCGCCTCCGGCAAGTCGATCGGCAATTTCTGGGTCGACCTCACCCGCTGCACGCTCTACGTGCTCCTGCCGCTCTGCATCGTGCTGACGCTTGCCTATGTGTGGCTCGGCATCCCGCAGACCCTTGGGCCGTATGTCGATGCCACCACGCTGGAAGGCGCCAAGCAAACGATCGCGCTCGGGCCGGTCGCGTCGCAAGTCGCCATCAAGATGCTCGGCACCAATGGCGGCGGCTTCTTCAACGCCAACGCCGCGCATCCGTTCGAGAATCCGGACGCCATCTCCAACCTGATCCAGATGCTGTCGATCTTCGCGCTCGGCGCCGGCCTCACCAATGTCTTCGGCCGCATGGTCGGCAGTGAGCGCCAGGGCTGGGCGATCCTCGCCTCGATGGGCGTGCTGTTCCTCGTCGGCGTCGCCGTCTGCTACTGGGCCGAGGCCGCCGGCAACCCGCTGGTCCATGCGCTCGGCATCGACGGCGGCAACATGGAAGGCAAGGAGACGCGCTTCGGCATCGCCGCCTCGGCGCTGTTCGCGGTCATCACCACGGCCGCCTCCTGCGGCGCCGTCAACGCCATGCACGATAGTTTCACAGCGCTCGGCGGCATGATCCCGCTGATCAACATGCAGCTCGGCGAAGTCATCGTCGGCGGTGTCGGCGCCGGCTTCTACGGCATCCTGATGTTCGTGGTCGTCGCCGTCTTCGTCGCCGGCCTGATGGTCGGCCGCACGCCGGAATATCTCGGCAAGAAGATCGAGGCCAGGGAGGTCAAGATGGCCATGCTTGCCATCCTGTGCCTGCCGATGGCGATGCTGATCTTCACGGCCATCGCCGTTGTCCTGCCGAGCGCGGTGGCCTCGATGGCCAATGGCGGTCCGCACGGCTTCACCGAGGTGCTCTATGCCTATACCTCGGCCGCGGCGAACAACGGCTCGGCCTTCGGCGGCCTCTCCGGCAACACGCCCTGGTATAATCTGACCATGGCTGTCGGCATGCTGATGGGCCGCTTCCTGGTCATCATCCCGGCTTTGGCCATCGCCGGCTCGCTGGCCGCCAAGAAGACCGTGCCTGCCTCCGCCGGGACCTTCCCGACCGACGGCACGCTGTTCGTCGGCCTGCTGGTCGGCGTCATCGTCATCGTCGGCGGCCTCACCTTCTTCCCGTCGCTCGCCGTCGGTCCGATCGTCGAGCATCTGGCGATGATCCATGGACAGACCTTCTGAGATGACCATGCCCCGCTTCAACGACATCCGTGGCAACGACCGTCACCAGACCGGTGACGGAGCGCCCGACAACGGAAGGGACGAGAAGCCTCGTCCTTTCCCGACCCTTTCGACCTTTCTCGGCATGGCGGCCGTGCTGTTCGTGCTGTGGCTGCTGGCCATCGGCCTTCCGCGCCTTTTCCCGAAGACCGAACACCCGGCGCCGTCCAACATAACCGATACTGGAGCCCAAAAATGAGCCAGTCCAAATCCGCTGTTATCATGGATGCGCGCATCCTGGTGCCCGCCATCGGCGGCGCCTTCCGCAAACTTGATCCGCGCACACTGGTCAAGAATCCGGTGATGTTCGTCGTTGCGGTCGTCTCGCTGCTGACCACCGTGCTTTTCATCCGCGACCTGATCGCCGGCGGCGGCGATCTCGGTTTCACGCTGCAGATCATCATCTGGCTGTGGTTCACCGTGCTGTTCGCCAATTTCGCCGAGGCGGTGGCCGAGGGCCGCGGCAAGGCGCAGGCCGACTCGCTGCGCAAGGCGCGCACCGAAACCCACGCCAAGCTGCTCACCAACGGCGACCGCACCAAATTCAAGATGGTGCCGGGCACCAGCTTGAAGGTCGGCGATGTCGTGCTGGTCGAGGCCGGCGACATCATCCCATCCGACGGCGAGGTGATCGAAGGCGTGGCCTCGGTCAACGAAGCGGCGATCACCGGCGAATCCGCGCCCGTCATCCGCGAGTCCGGCGGCGACCGTTCGGCCGTCACCGGCGGCACCCAGGTTCTGTCCGACTGGATCCGCGTGCGCATCTCCGCCGCATCCGGCCAGACCTTCCTCGACCGCATGATCTCGCTGGTCGAGGGCGCCGAGCGCCAGAAGACGCCGAACGAGATTGCGCTCAACATCCTGCTTGTCGGCATGACGCTGATCTTCGTGCTGGCCACCGCGACCATCCCGAGCTTCGCCTCCTATTCGGGCGGCTATATCTCGGTGACGATCCTCGTTGCGCTCTTCGTGACGCTGATCCCGACCACGATCGGCGCGCTGCTGTCGGCCATCGGCATCGCCGGCATGGACCGCCTGGTGCGCTTCAACGTGCTCGCCATGTCCGGCCGCGCCGTCGAGGCCGCCGGCGACGTCGACACGCTTCTCCTCGACAAGACCGGCACCATCACGCTCGGCAACCGCCAGGCAACCGAGTTCCGTCCGGTCAAAGGCGTCACCGAGCAGGAGCTGGCCGATTCAGCACAGCTTGCATCGCTGGCCGACGAGACGCCGGAAGGCCGCTCGATCGTCGTGCTCGCCAAGGAGAAATACGCCATCCGCGCCCGCGACATGGCAACCTTGCACGCGGCCTTCGTGCCCTTCACCGCGCAGACCCGCATGAGCGGCGTCGACATCGACGGTTCGTCGGTGCGCAAGGGCGCGGTCGATGCGGTGCTCAATCACGTGAATCAGGCGACCGTCGCCGCCCATGGCACGCGTCCGACGACCGAAACGATCCGCGACCTGCAGGCGATCGCCGACGAGATCGCCAAGGCCGGCGGCACGCCGCTGGCGGTCGAGCGCGACGGCCGCCTGCTCGGCGTCGTCCACCTCAAGGACATCGTCAAGGGCGGCATCCGCGAGCGTTTCGCGGAGCTGCGCAAGATGGGCATCCGCACGGTGATGATCACCGGCGACAACCCCCTCACCGCGGCTGCCATCGCCGCCGAAGCCGGCGTCGACGACTTCCTCGCCCAGGCGACGCCCGAGAACAAGCTGTCGCTGATCCGCGAGGAGCAGGCCAAGGGCAAGCTGGTCGCCATGTGCGGCGACGGCACCAACGACGCGCCGGCGCTGGCCCAGGCCGATGTCGGCGTCGCCATGAACACCGGCACCGTCGCCGCGCGCGAGGCCGGCAACATGGTGGACTTGGACTCCGACCCGACCAAGCTGATCGAGATCGTCGAGATCGGCAAGGCGCTGTTGATGACGCGCGGCTCGCTGACGACCTTCTCCATCGCCAACGACGTGGCCAAGTACTTCGCCATCATCCCGGCGATGTTCGCGGTCTTCTACGTCGCGCCCGGCCAGTCCACCGGTCCGCTGCAGGCGCTCAACGTCATGCATCTGGCGACGCCGCAGAGCGCCATTCTGTCGGCCATCATCTTCAACGCGCTGATCATCATCGCGCTGATCCCGCTGTCGCTGAAAGGCGTGAAATATCGCGCCATCGGGGCGGGCTCGCTGCTCACCCGCAACCTGCTCATCTACGGCCTCGGCGGCATCGTCGTGCCGTTCGTCGGCATCAAGGCGATCGACCTGATCGTCACGGCCCTAGGCCTCGCATAAGGATTTGCCCCGATGTTCAAGCAACTCAGACCCGCCTTTGTCATGATCGTCTTCTTCACAGTGCTGACCGGCCTCGTCTATCCGATCGGCATGACCGGCATCGCCCAGGCGCTGTTTCCGAACCAGGCCAATGGCAGCCTTATCGAAAAGGATGGCAAGGTCATCGGCTCCAGCCTGATCGGCCAGGCTTTCGCCAGCGACCGCTATTTCCACGGCCGGCCGTCGGCGGCCGGTGACGGTTACAACGCCGCCTCCTCCGGCGGCTCGAATCTCGGCCCTACCAATCCCAAGCTCATCGACCGCATCAAGGGTGACGCTGGGAAGCTGAAGGCCGAGAACTCGAACCAGCCGGTGCCCATGAACCTCGTCACCACCTCGGGCAGCGGCCTCGATCCCGACATCAGCCCGGAGGCCGCCTATTTCCAGGTGGCGCGCGTCGCCAAGGCCCGCGCCGTGGACGAGGCCAAGGTGAAGGCACTGGTCGACAGCCATGTCGAGGACCGCGAGCTTGGCGTCCTCGGGGAGCCGGTGGTCAACGTGCTGGCGCTGAACCTGGCGCTGGACGAGCTGAAGTAATCCGCCCGCGCCGGGGATCGACACGATCCCCGGCGCAATTCATGATTGGACCTGATGCCCGACGACAGGACCGACCCTAAGAACCGACCCTCCCCCGACGCGCTCCTCGAGCATGCCGAACGCGAGGGCCGTGGCCGCCTGCGCATATTTCTCGGCGCCGCGCCCGGCGTCGGCAAGACCTACGAGATGCTGATGGCGGGCCGCGCCCGCCGCGCCGACGGCATCGATGTCGTGATCGGCATTGTCGAGACCCATGGCCGCAAGGAAACCCAGGCCCTGGTCGACGGCTATGAGGTGATCCCACGCCGCCTGGTCGAGTATCGCGACCAGACGCTCGACGAAATGGACATCGACGCCATCCTGAAGCGGCGCCCTGCGCTGGTCCTGGTCGACGAGCTTGCCCATACCAACGCGCCCGGCAGCCGGCATCCCAAACGCTATCTCGATGTGCAGGAGATCCTTGCGCAAGGCATCGACGTCTACACCACGCTCAACATCCAGCATGTCGAAAGCCTGAACGACGTCGTCGCCCAGATCACCCGCGTCCGGGTGCGCGAGACGGTTCCCGATTCCCTCATCGACGAGGCCGATGACATCGAGATCATCGACCTCACACCCGACGACCTGATCAAACGCCTGCAGGACGGCAAGGTCTATTTCCCCAACACCGCGCAGCGCGCGATCGAGAATTACTTTTCGCCGGGCAATCTGACCGCGCTGCGCGAGCTGGCCCTGCGCCGCACCGCCCAGCGCGTCGACGAGCAGCTGCTCAACCACATGCAGTCGCATGCCATTCCGGGCCCGTGGGCGGCCGGCGAGCGGGTTCTCGTCTGTGTCGACTCGCAACCTGGCGGGGCGGCCCGCATCCGCTATGCGCGCAGGCTCGCCGACCGGCTGCGCGCGCCCTGGACGGCGCTGCACGTGGACACGCCGCGGCTCGCTGGCTTGTCCGAGGAGGACAAGGACCGCCTGGCCAGGAATCTGCGCCTTGCCGAACAGCTCGGCGCCGAGATCGCCACCATTCCCGGTCAGAACGTCGCCCAGGACATCGTGCGCCACGCGACGGCGAACAACTTCACCCATATCGTCGTCGGCAGGCCGACCCGCTCGCGCTGGCGCGAGCTGATCGAGGGCTCGCTTACCTATGACCTGATCCGCAATGCCGGCGACATCAGCGTCCATGTCATTTCAGGCGCCGAGCGCGATGGCGACACACCGCCGGTGCGGGTCAAGGCCGCGCCCGAGCAGAAGCCTTTCCAGATCTGGCCCTATCTGTTCTCGACGGCCTATGTCGCCGGCGCGCTGGCCGTCAGCTCGATCCTCGACCAGTTCCTCGACGTCCGCAATCTTGCCAGCGTCCTGCTTCTGGCGGTGCTGACCGCGGCCGTGACCTTCGGGCTCTGGCCGGCGCTCTATGCGTGTTTTCTCAGCGCGCTTGCCTTCAATTTCTTCTTCCTCGAGCCGCGCTACACGCTGACGATCAGGGATCCGGAAAGCATCGTCGCCTTCACGGTCTTCCTCGTCGTAGCCGTGATCGCCAGTAACCTGACCGCGCGTGTTCAGCGCCAGGCGGTTGCCGCGCGCTCGCGGGCGCGCGCCACCGAGGACATCTACTCCTTCTCCAAGAAGCTCGCCGGCGCCGGCACGCTCGACGACGTGCTGTGGGCCACCGCCTTCCAGATCGCCTCGATGCTGAAGGTCCGCGTCGTGCTGCTCCTGCCGGAAAACGGCACCATCACCGTCAAGGCCGGCTATCCGCCGGACGACACGCTGGCCGAAGCCGATATCGCGGCCGCCCGGTGGGCCTGGGAGCACAACCGTGCCGCCGGCCGCGGCGCCGACACCTTGCCTGGCGCAAAACGCCTCTATCTCCCCCTGCGGACGGGGCGCACCGCGATCGGCGTGGTCGGCCTCGACAACGACAAGCAAGGGCCCCTGCTGACGCCCGAGCAGCAGCGGCTGCTCGACGCCCTGGCCGACCAGGCAGCGGTCGCCATCGAGCGCGTCCAGCTCGTCGCCGATGTCGACCGCGCCAGGCTGGCCGCCGAAGCGGACCGCTTGCGCTCGGCGCTGCTCACCTCGATCTCGCATGACTTGAAGACGCCGCTTGCCGCGATCATGGGCGCGGCCGGCACCCTGAAGGAATTCGCGCCAGCGCTGCCGGAAAACGATCGCGCCGAGCTTCTGGCGACGGTTGTCAGCGAAGCGGAGCGGCTGAACCGCTTCATCGCCAATCTGCTCGACATGACCAGGATCGAGTCGGGCGCGATGGAGCCAAACCACGCATTCCACTATGTCGGCGACGTCGTCGGATCGGCGCTGAACCGGGCGCGGAAGATCACCGCCGAACACAGAATAGAAACCGACATTCCGGCCGACCTGCCGATGCTGCGGCTCGATCCCGTTCTGTTCGAGCAGGCATTGTTCAACCTCCTCGACAATGCCGCCAAATACGCCTCGCCCGGCTCGGCCATCCGGCTGCAGGCCTGGGTCGATAACGGCGCTGTCATCCTGCAGGTGATGGACGAGGGACCGGGCATTCCGCCCGACGACCTGGAGCGGATATTCGACACCTTCTACCGCGTGCGCAAGCGCGACCAGGTGCGCGCCGGCACGGGTCTCGGCCTGTCGATCAGCCGCGGCTTCATCGAGGCTATGGGCGGCACGATCGCGGCGGCCAACCGCACCGACCGTCCGGGCGCTATCTTCACCATCCGCATGCCGGTGCCGGCTGAGTTGCCGGCGCTCGGCGCACCCCTTACGGACGACGCGGCATGACGAACCAGACCGTCTCCATCCTGGTCGTCGACGACGAACCGCCGATCCGCAAATTGCTGCGCGTCGGCCTCGGCAGCCAGGGCTACGCGGTCTCCGAGGCGCCTAACGCCAAGGCGGCGATCGAACTCATGCAGGCCGAACGGCCCGACCTTATCCTGCTCGATCTCGGCCTGCCCGGCATGACCGGCCTCGAGCTGCTCGGCAAATGGCGCGGCGACGGCCTCGACGTTCCGGTCGTCATCCTGTCCAGCCGCACCGACGAGGCCGGTATCGTCGCCGCGCTCGAGCTCGGCGCCGATGACTATGTGACCAAGCCTTTCGGCATGAACGAGCTGGTCGCGCGCATTCGCGTGGCGCTGCGCCACAAATTCCAGCAACAGGGCGAGAAGCCGGTGTTCCACACCGGCGACCTTTCCGTCGACCTGGTGAAGCGCATCGTCAAGGTCGAGGACAAGGAAGTGAAACTGTCGCCCAAGGAATACGACATCCTGCGCATGCTCGTGCAGTATGCCGGCAAGGTGCTGACGCACCAGTTCCTGATGAAGCAGATCTGGAACGACTCCACCGACGTCCAGTATCTGAGAGTCTATGTGCGCCAGCTGCGGCAGAAGATCGAGAAGACGCCGGACCAGCCGCGCTACATCATCACCGAGACCGGCGTCGGCTACCGTCTGCGCGAGGTGGAGTAGCGAGGCAAACCGTGGTGGTTGGCCGAAGCCTTCCAACCTCGTCATCCCTGGGCGGAGCAGCCGCGAAGCGGCGTCGCGGAGACCCTGGGATCCATTCCGTAACCTGGATTGTAGAGCGCAGCGGTGCAGAATTCTGCACCGTGAGCGGCGCTCCTATGTCACGGAATGGATCCTCGGGTCTGCGCCGCGTCGCTTCGCTCCTTGCTTCGCCCGTGGATGACGAAGCGTTCAGCCGGCCGGTCTCCGACAAACTAGTCCGCCGACAGGTCCGCCGTCCGCGCCAGCGCGCTGCCGAAGCCGTTGAGCGAGATGGTGAAGGAGATCGGCTGCGTCGTGTCGGCCGCCGTGGCGTTGATTTTCAGCGTGGTGCCGTTCTGCAAGAGCGGCGTGGTATCGGCATCGAACGTCACCGGCACCAGGCAGCCGACCGCCTGGCAGGTGTTGAACTGCAGCGTCCCGTCCAGCTTCTTGTCGTCGATCTCGAGCGAAATGCCGTTGGCCAGGGCAAGCCCGAAGGGCAGCGCCAGCGTGCCGGCGGCGTCCTGGCCCGTCTTGGTCGTCAATTCGATCGCCAGCAGCCGCTGGCCGCTCTGCTTGTTGAACTGCTGATGCGACAGGCTGCAGACCTTGTTCGTGCCGGTGACTTGGCAGTTGACCGTCCAGTCGCCATGCGTTTCCGACAGCGCCGAGGCGCCGCCCGGCAGTTGCGGCTTGGCCGCTGCGTCGGCGGGCTGGGCCGCTGGCGCCACCTTGTCGCCCTTGTTCTGCGCGGCAAATCCCGCCGCCGGCACACCGGCAATGCAGGCGGCTGCCAGCATCGCCGCGATAGACGCGTACTTCGTCCTCATGACATCCCTTCTTGGCCGCCGTCCCGCGTCAGCTAGAAGCTGACCTTGAGAGACGCGCTGACCGCGTTCTGCTTGACCGTTTCCCCGAAGGCGCCGTTGTACCTGACCGCCAGACCAACGCCGTTGACGCCATTGAGCTCCAGCCCGGCGCCGACCCGATAGAGCGGCGAATCGATGGCTTCCGTCAAGTGCAATGCCGGGTTGCCGGGCAGATTCTCGGCGGCGGCGAAACGCCCCTCGATCTCCCACTGCTTGGTGGAGAATTCGACGCCGGCCTTTCCGTAGATGCGGAAGCTGGCGATGTCGCTGACCGGGATGTCGGCCCCGACCTCCAGTGCCGGCGTCACGGCATAGCCAATCGCCCAGCTTCCGTGGGCCGCATCACGTTTCGCAGTGCCCATGGCGTTATTGACCGCCCGCACTATATGAAGTGCATGGTTTTTCGTATGGGAGCCGTGCGGATGCTTCGTCACACTCTGGCTGTTCTGGCAGGCGCCGTGCTGGCGGCAGCGATTTCTCAGGTTGCGTCGTCTCATGCGCAGATCGTCATCCCGACGAATCGCGACGCATTGGTGCAGCAGAACCAGCTGCAGCAGTTGCAGAACCGCTTGCAGCGGCAGCAATACCAGCAGCAACAGCAATTGTATCGCGAGCTTGACCGGCAGAGCGCGCCCAAGCCCAAGCCCGATGTGCCGGTATATGACAAGACCTGTCGGATGGAAGCGGTCGGCAACACGATTTCACGGGTTTGCCGCTGACATTTTGTTTTTTTCAGTTTATTAGCCGACTTACTTGCTGGCAAAATGGCGGATTGCAAGGGCGGTGGTTCTAGCGCAATTCCAGGAAAAGTGTGACACGGTTTTCCGTCGGGAATTGCGTCAAAACTAAAGAGATAGAGCGGTTCGCCGTTTCCGCGAAACGGTGAAACGCTCTAGGGTTTGCAGGAGGACAGGTTTTTGCCGCGCGAGAGCGTATGGCAGGGATGCTGCTCTCACCGGAATTTGGGATGGCAACAACCAAGAAGAAAGCAGTTCGCAGAGCCAAGAAAGGCCAACGGATCCGCCAGGTGGCGGCCATTCCGTATCGCTTGCGGGAAGACGGCAACCTGGAAGTGTTGCTGGTCACCTCACGCACCACACGGCGCTTCATTGTGCCAAAGGGTTGGCCGATGAAGGGCAAGAGCGGGCGCAAGGCGGCAACGATCGAAGCCCAGGAAGAAGCAGGCGTTCTCGGCAGGACGCTGAAGCAGCCTGCCGGCACCTATTCCTATTGGAAACGCATGACCAATGGCTTCATTCGCGTGGACGTCGTGGTCTATTTGCTCGAGGTCACCGGGGAGCTTGCCGACTGGCAGGAAGCCGCGGACCGGCAGCGTGCATGGCTTCCAGCAGCCGACGCCGCCCTGCTCATCGACGAACCGGAGCTTTCGACGCTGCTTAGGGATCTGACCGTTCCGGTGGTCGATCCGGCATAAAGCAACCATCCTATTCGGTGTCGTTCGGGAAAGGTCGTGCCGGCGTGCCGGTATAGGCCCAAAGCCATTCCCTGGGCCCTTGTTGCGGTCGCTTTGCTGCGGCTGGCGATTCGCTGCTTGACTCATACATATCCCAGTGGTTATACGTAATCAATAGCCAACGGGTTATTGATTGATATGTCGGCCTCGCACGATATACTGTTCAGGACGCTTGCCGATCCGACACGGCGCGCCATCTTCGAACGTCTCTGCCGCCAAGGCGAGCAGACGGTCGGTGCCCTGACCGCGCAGGCCGGCGTATCGCAGCCGGCGGTGTCGAAGCATCTGGGCGTCCTCAAGGAGGCGGGCCTGGTGCGCGACCGCCATGAGGGCCGCCAGACCCATTACAGCGCCCAGCTCAAGGCGCTGGCGCCGTTGATGGACTGGACGCGCGACATGGCGGGGTTTTGGGAAAGCCGGTTCGACGATCTGGAGGAACTGCTCAAAAGGATGGATCAATGAATGAAGTGCCGGCCGCAACGCGCTCCGTCATCGTCGAGCGCGAGATACCTTTTCCGCCGGAAAAGATCTGGCGCGCGCTCACCCAACCGCATCTCATCGAGGAGTGGCTGATGAAGAACAGCTTCAAGCCGGTCGTGGACCATCGCTTCAGCCTGAGCGCGGAATGGGGAGGCGTCGACTGCCAGGTGCGGACGGTCGAGGCCAACAGGACCCTGTCCTACAGCTGGGACACCAAGGACCTCGAGAGCGTCGTCACCTGGACGCTCACCCCGACTGGCACGGGCACGCATCTGCGCATGGAGCAGGTCGGCTTCCGCGCCGATCAGGAGCCGTACTACCGCGGCGCCACGGTGGGCTGGAAGCGCAACTTCACCGCCCTGGAGCAGCTGCTTTCGCGGATCGATTGAAGTCCGCCGAAGCTTCAAAAGACAGACACGGTCCTGGCGGGGCGGCAAACCGCGGGCGCAAGCAATGGAGACACGACAATGAAGATCAAGCTGACCAGCATCTATGTCGACGACCAGGAAAAGGCTCTTCGGTTCTACACCGACGTCCTGGGCTTCACCAAGAAGGCCGACTTCACCAACGGGCCTTTTCGCTGGCTGACAGTCACCTCGCCTGACGATCCGGACGGCACTGAACTGCAGCTGGCCCTCAACGATAATCCGGCGGCAAAGACTTATCAGCAGGCCATCTTCAAGCAGGGCCAGCCGGCGCTGATGCTATTCACCGACGACATCAAGAGCGACCATGAGCGCATCAAGGCCAATGGCGGCAGCTTTGCCATGGCGCCAACCGCGGTGACCGGCGCGACCATCGCCCAGCTCAACGACACCTGCGGCAACCTCATTCAGCTTTCGCAGCTGGCGCGCTGGTAGGCAACTCGATCCGTATCGTCATTTGCAAGGGAGGTTAGATGAACTGGAGCAAATGGATCAGGCAGCTTCACCGCTGGCTGTCGATCATCCTCACCGTCACCGTCATTGCCAATTTCGTCGCCATGGCCATGGGCCCACCGCCCGCCTGGATCGTCTATTCGCCGTTGATCCCGCTTTTCCTGCTGCTGTTCAGCGGGCTCTACATGTTCGTGCTGCCCTATGCCGTCAGGTGGCGCAGCGAGCAGACGAGCGAGCGAACGGGATCGGTCTGATGGCGAAGGCAAAAGCAAAGGTTGCGCGATCCGTGGACGCGGAACCTGTCCTGCTTTCAGGCGGCAACCCGCAGATCGCCAAGGGCTATGGCGACGCGCCCGTCCAGGCCTATATCGCGGCGATGCCGGGCTGGAAGAGCGAGGTCGGGCGCCGGCTCGACCAGCTCATCGTTGAGGCCGTTCCCAACGTGCAGAAGGCCGTCAAATGGAACTCTCCCTTCTACGGAATGGAAGGCGAAGGCTGGTTCCTCGGCGTCCATTGCTTCGCCAGATACATCAAGGTGGCCTTCTTCCGCGGCCTGTCGCTGGAACCCGTGCCGCCCGTCGAATCCAAGAGCGGGGACACGCGCTATTTCCACATCCATGAGAGCGACCGGCTCGACGAGGAGCAATTCGTTTCCTGGGTGAAGCAGGCGAGCCAGTTGCCCGGTGAACGGATGTAAGCGCACGAAAGATCAAGCGTCGCCTCCCTGAAAAGGCCATGGTGGCGATCTCTTATCCAGCCCGAAGGAGAACCGGATATGCAAGAAGGCAGCCCGCAGGACGACAAGTCTGCATCCGAGCTGATCGACGGAAGGATCGAGGAACTCGGCGACTGGCGCGGCGAGACGCTTGCCCGGCTCCGCGCCCTGATCAGGCAAGCCGCGCCGGAAGCCGTCGAGACATGGAAATGGCGCGGCGTGCCGGTCTGGGAGGATGCCGGCATCATCTGCACCGGCGAGACCTACAAGGCCGTCGTCAAGCTGACCTTCGCCAAAGGCGCGGCGCTGTCCGATCCCAAGAAGCTCTTCAACTCCAGCCTCGAAGGCAACACCAGGCGCGCCATCGATTTCAAGGAGGGCGACGCGGTCGACGCCGATGCCCTGAAGGCGCTCGTCCGCGAAGCCGTGGCCCTCAACAGATCCAAGGCTAAACGCTGAGAGGCAGCTGGGGCGCTATCGGATTGATGTTGCCGGCTTTTTCTTCCAGGTCCCCGCACTCTGGATCGATACTATGCACAAAAATATCGGCATCAAGCCGTACGCATCCTTTTGTTTGCTGAGCAACAACTCATAAAACAAATACTGAACAAATTTATCGGCTGTTAAGCCAGGCACGCTATCTGGATTGATGTCGCCAGTAACCGGACGACATGTGGGGAAAAACATCGTCTCAACCGGCGGATGAGCCAGTCGGACAGACACCGAAGGAGCCCGCGCACGCTCCATGGGAATGGGATGAAGCTGTCATCGACCGATGCCGCCCCGCGTCTCATCGGGCTGGTCTGGCCTTTCGTCGCGGTCGTCCTGATCCAGGCACTGGTTGCGACGCTTAGCCTCCACACGCTGTCAGCTGTCCGCGCCTATGTCGGCGGCGAAAGCCAATGGTCGAAGGGGCAGAAGCACGCCATCTATTTCCTCAGCCTTTATGCCGACACCGGCCGGGAAGAGTATTTCAGCGAATATCGTCAAGCCATCGCCGTGCCGCTGGCCGATCGCGCCGCGCGGCTCGCGCTAGAACAGGCCGAGCCCGACGCGAATGCGGCCAGGCTCGGCTTTCTTGGCGGCAACAACCATCCCGACGATGTCGCCGGCATGATCTGGCTGTTCCGGAATTTTCGCGCCGTGAGCTATCTCGACATCGCCATCCGCCACTGGGCTACGGCCGACGAAATGATCCTCGCCATCGAAAGCCTTGGCGACGACATGCATCGCAGGCTCGAGAACGGACCGGCCTCGACGGCCGAGATCAGTCTCTGGAAGGCGCAAATCCACCAGCTCGATCTCCGGATCGGGCCGCTGTCCAAAGCTTTTTCCGACAGTCTGGGCGAGGGATCGCGCTTCATCAAGATGGCGCTGACGGCGGCCAATCTCGCCACCGCCGCACTGCTTATCCTGCTTGCCGTCTGGCGCACGCGCAAGCTGATGAAGCAACGCCAGGCCTTCCAGAACGCTCTCAATGCCGAGCGCGAGCGTGCCCAGATCACATTGGCTTCGATCGGCCAGGCCGTCATCAGCACCGATGCCGAGGGGCGGCTGGACTATATGAATGCCGGAGCGGAAAGGCTGCTTGCCTGTTCGCTCGCCGCCGCCAAGGGCAGGCCGGTCGCCTCATTGTTCCGGCTCGTCGACAAGGACAGCGGCGTCGAGGAGACCGATCTGGTCCCGCGCCTGCTGGCGGGCGAGCCGCGCCGCTCCAATGTGCGCCCGCAGCTTCTGGAGCGTCCCGACGGTTCGGTCGTGCCGGTGGCGCTGAACGGTGCTCCGCTGATCGTCTCCGGCACGATCCTGGGGTGCGTCCTTGCCCTGCACGACATGACACGTGAGCAGGACTATATCGAGCGGCTGTCGTGGCAGGCATCGCATGATGCGCTGACCGGTCTCGTCAACCGCCGCGACTTCGAGAACCGTCTGGCGAGCGCGATCTCCGAAGCACCGGAAAGGCCGCGCCGGCACGCGCTGATGTATCTCGACCTCGATCAGTTCAAACTGGTCAACGATACCTGCGGCCATGCCGCCGGCGACCAGCTGCTGCGCCAGATCTCGGTGCTGCTCGCCAATGAGCTGCCGCCCGGCGACATCCTGGCGAGGCTGGGCGGCGACGAGTTCGGCGTGCTGCTCTTCGATTGCGATACCGACTGTGCCGCCGCCACCGCCGAACGGTTGCGCGCGACGGTCCAGGATCTGCACTTTTCCTGGGAAGGGCGTCCCTTCAACACCAGCGTCAGCATCGGCATGGTCGAAGTCGCCAATGTCGGCATGACGCTGGAGGAGGTGCTGCGCGCCGCCGATGTCGCCTGCTACATGGCCAAGGAAAAGGGCCGCAACCGCGTCCAGATCCACAGCGACGGCGACACGGCGTTGCGCGAGCGCTTCGGCGAGATGGCCTGGGTGCAGCGCCTGCATGCCGCACTGGACGAGAACCGCTTCAGGCTGCATGCGCAGGAGATCGCGCCGCTGCGGGACGATATTGCCGAGCCAGGCGCGCATATCGAAATCCTGCTCAGGCTGACCGACGACGACGGCAGCTTCGTCACCCCGCAGAGCTTCATTCCGGCGGCGGAGCGCTACGGATTGATGCCCGCGATCGATCGCTGGGTGGTGCGCAACGCTTTCGCCACATTGGCGGCCAGACGCACCGA
This sequence comes from Mesorhizobium sp. B3-1-6, assembly GCF_006439555.1. Lineage (NCBI taxonomy): Bacteria > Pseudomonadati > Pseudomonadota > Alphaproteobacteria > Hyphomicrobiales > Phyllobacteriaceae > Mesorhizobium > Mesorhizobium sp. B3-1-6. The sequence continues at coordinate 31,824 of NZ_VFTM01000052.1, forward strand.
TCCGCGCGCGGCGCCGATATCCACCTGCGCGATCAATCTCTCCGGCGCCACGTTCGGCGACGAGACGTTTCTCGGCTTCATGCGCGAGCAGTTCGCCGCGCACGCCATTGCGCCCGAAACGATCTGCCTGGAGATCACCGAGACCAGCGCCATCGCCAACCTGACCGAGGCCATGCGTTTCATCGCCGACCTGCGCGGGCTGGGCTGCCGCTTCGCGCTCGACGATTTCGGCTCCGGCATGTCGTCCTTCGCCTATCTGAAGCATTTGCCGGTCGATTACCTCAAGATCGACGGCAGCTTCGTCAAGGACATGCTCGACGACCGCATCGATCGCGCGATGGTCGAGATGATCCATCATATCGGCAAGGTGACCGGAAAACGCACCATCGCCGAATTCGTTGAAAGCGACGGCATCGTCGAAGCCTTGAAAGCGATCGGCGTCGATTACGCGCAGGGCTATGCGATCGCGCGACCCCAGCCATTCGACGCGGCCACGGTCCTGCACGGCGGGCACACGGCACAGGGTGCGGTGACGGATGCCTGGGACACGCTGGCCAAGACCCTGCGCCGCAAAGCTGGTTAGGCCTTGGCGCCGCTCGATCCGGCCGGCCTCTCCAACAGGATCGTCGGCTTTTCGTGATAGGTGGTGCGCAGGATTTCGCGATAGCCGTTCTTCTCGGCCACCTTGAGCGACGCGCCGTTTTCCGGATCGATGATGCAGACGGTTCTCGCCTGCCCCAACGCCTCGTCGCTCCAGGCGACGATCCGCCCGACGACTTCGCTCGCAAGCCCCTGGCCATGCGCCTCCGAGGCCAGCGCCCAGCCTGCTTCCGGCACGCCTTCGATCGACGGCTCGATCTCACGCTTCAGATCATGGAACCCGGCCTCGCCGATGAAGCGCCCTGACCCCTTGTCCTCGATCGCCCAGAATCCGTAGCCGATCAGCGACCACAGGCCGGCATGGCGCAGGAAGCGCATCCAGCTCTCTTCGCGCGTGCGCGGCTTGCCGCCGATGAAACGGGTGACGGCGGGCTCCGCCCACATGGCGGCATAGGTCTCGAAATCGTTTAGCCTGTGCGGTCGCAGAACGGTGCGCGCCGTCTCGAGGATCGGCACGCCGGCTTCCGTCTTGATGCTCATGGCATTGCCCTCCATCGACGCGACAGCGCTTAGCAAAACAGCACGCTCGATCAAGAGCCACGATAATGCGGTGGCTCTTCCAGCCATAACGGCCATGGCGCGGCTGCATCGCTATGGGCTTTCGCCTGGCGATGCTAGTTTGCGCGCGAAACCGACCCAAAAGCGCAAGTCGACCGGAGACGCACCATGGACACCACAGATCTGTTGCTGGCGATCGCGCATCACCTTCTGGTGTTCTCGCTGGCCGGCATCATCGGCGCGGAGTTCGTGCTGGTGCGCGGCGATCTGGCGGCGGCGACGCTGAAGCGCCTTGCCGGCATCGATCGCTATTACGGCATCGTCGCTGCGCTCATCGTCATCGTCGGCGTCTGCCGTGTGTTCTTCGGCCTGAAAGGCTGGGAATTCTACATCTACAATTGGGTGTTCTGGGCAAAGATGGTGGCCTTCGCCATCGTCGGCCTGCTGTCAATCGCGCCGACCATGCGCTTCATCTCCTGGAACAGGCAGGCGAGCGGCAATCCGTCTTTCGCGGTGCCGGCGGCGGAACTGGCTTCGGTGAAGAACTATGTCCGCGCTGAGGGCTTCATCTTCCTGCTGATCCCCGTCTTCGCCGCGGCGATGGCGCGCGGCTACGGTTATTAGAACACCGCTTTAGGCCGTAGTGACGATTTAAGGAATTGGGATTCCCACAGGCCGGCAAATCAGATTCAACACTGATTTTTGGGGATCAGTGATGAACTGCGACGCGCTTCGGGACGACCAGTGGGACCGGATCAAGGGCTTTGTTCCG
>NZ_VFTM01000053.1:0-31842 GCF_006439555.1 Mesorhizobium sp. B3-1-6
AGCACGGCCATCTTCTCGCCGTCCAGCAGCCGGGCGATGAACTTCAGCCGCTCTTCCATGACGTTACACTCCTTCCAGGGCACCTTGCTCTCCTCGCAAAGGGCCGAAAGTGTAACCCATCTATCCGGAATGAACTGTCACCCATCTCTCGGGAAAGGCACTCAGGTTGGGTAGAGCATCGGACTCATAATCTGACGGTCGAAGGTTCGAATCCTTCTCCATTGGCCTCGAAAGCCAGCACCCTCCACGGTGTTATTCGAAAACGGTCCGGGGACCGGAATGCGAGGACTTCACGGACGGCAGGGCTTCGGCCTTGCCGGGCGGCGATGTTCTGCGCCATCGGCTCGCGGCCAGGCCTGCGGTGACGATCAAGGCGCGGCGCGGCCGGCAAGGGAAGCTTCGGCTTCCGGCGCCCGCTTCGCCGCCCCGCGATCCGCTCCCGAAGGCCCGCCGCGGATCGATGCCACCGGTCCCTGGATCATTCGTGCCCAGGACATGAAGTACGACGACGTGAAACGAGAAAACGAAAGGATGATCGACGCATGACGTGACGCCTCGCATGGGGCCATGCCCGACAGGAGTAAGACAATGAAGACCATTCTCGAAAAGCTTCTTGGACGCCAGCGCGTCCTCGTGAAGGAAAATGAACGTGCCGTCGCCCTCTACAAGGGCGAGATCCAGGCGATCCTGATGCCGGGCGAACATTGGCTCGCCAACCGGCGCGGAAACCTGGAAATCTCCAGGCACGACCTGAAGAACCCGGAATTCGTTTCGGCATACGAGAAGGCGTTGTTCGACAAGCTCCCGGACGTGGCCGCGCGTCATTTCACCGTCGTTCGCACTGGGCGCACCGACGTTGCCGTGGTCGAACGCGACGGCGCGCTCCATGCCGTGCTGTCGACGGACCGCAAGCTCGTGCTGTGGACGGATGCCGGACCGTGGAAGGTGACGTCTGTCGATACGGCAGCCGATCTCGCCGTCGATCCGGACTTGATGCGCCGGATCGGCCAGGCCCGGAAGACGGAGCACATCTTCGTCAATCCGGTCGTGGACGGTCAGGTCGGGCTGCTCTTCGTGGACGGCGTCTTTGCCCGCACGCTTGAAGCGGGCGTGCACGCCTTCTGGAGTGTCGGCCGCATGGTCCAGGTGAAGGTCGTCGACATCAAGCGTCAGTCGCTCGATGTCGCCGGGCAGGAAATGCTGACCAGGGATCGCGTGACGATCCGCGTCAACATCGCCGCCGAATACCGGGTCGTCGATCCGGTCAAGGCGGTAAGCACGGTGAAGGACTTCTCGGAAGCCCTCTACCGCGCCCTGCAGTATGCCTTCCGCAAGACGCTTGGCGCGCTCACGCTCGACCAGATCCTCGACAAGAAGGTGACGGTCGACGAGGACGCGGCGGCCAAGGTGCGCGACGACATGGCCGCGATCGGCGTCGAGGTCAGCGATATCGCCCTCAAGGATGTGATCCTGCCGGGCGATATGCGCGAGATCCTCAACCAGGTGGTCGCGGCCGAGAAGCAGGCCGAGGCCAACGTCATCCGCCGCCGCGAGGAGACGAACGCCACGCGTTCGCTGCTCAACACGGCCAAGGTGATGGCCGAGAACCCGGTGATGCTGCGGCTGAAGGAGCTCGAGGCTCTCGAAACCATCGCCGGCAAGGTCGAGCGGCTCACCGTCCACAACGGGACGGGCGGGCTGCTCAACGACCTGGTTAAGCTCCGCGACTGACGCATGTCGCCCAAAAGTGGTTCCGGTTTTGGAACAACGACATGCATCGGAATAGAAAGCTGACGCCGCGTAAAATGGGAAGGGCCGCCGGATAGACCGGCGGCCCTTCTTGCGTTCCCAAAGCCGGCATCCCATCTGCCCCGGCGCATCAGGCCTTTTCCTGCCGGGAAAAACCGATTAGACAGCGCCCAAACAAGATGCGGACAGATTCCGCCCGCAACCGAAGGAAGAGCCCTTGTCCACCACGTTCGAGAAAGTCGCCAAGATCATTGCCGACACCAGCGAGATCGATATCGACACCATCACGCCCGAGAGCCACACCATCGACGATCTCGGCATCGACAGCCTCGATTTCCTCGACATCGTCTTTGCCATCGACAAGGAATTCGGCATCAAGGTGCCGCTCGAGAAGTGGACGCAGGAGGTCAATGACGGCAAGGCCTCGACCGACGACTACTTCGTCATGAAGAACCTGTGCGCCAAGATCGACGCGCTGGTCGCGGCCAAGGCCGCCTGAGCCGGCTCGGGCGCGGTCTTGACGCGCCCTGCCAGCTGACCCACAACAGCCGCCCATGAGTTCTCACGACGTCGTCATCACCGGCATCGGCCTTGTCTCTTCGCTTGGAGAGGGTCCGGATGCGCATTGGCAGAAGCTCACCCGACCGGGCCTTGAGCCGGTGCTCGAGGCAGAGCGCTTTGCGCCTTACACCATCCATCCCCTGCCCGAGATCGACTGGAACCTGCAGATCGCCAAGCGCGGCGACCAGCGCCAGATGGAAACCTGGCAGCGCCTTGGCACCTATGTCGCCGGCCTGGCGCTGGATGACGCCGGCATCAAGGGCGACGACGAGCTTTGCGCGACCATGGACATGGTGGTGGCGGCCGGTGGCGGCGAGCGCGACGAAGCCGTCGATGCCGCGATCCTCGCGGCCTCCGAGAGCCGCAACGACCGCGACGTGCTGCTCAACGAGAAGCTGACCACGGAACTGCGGCCGACCCTGTTCCTGGCCCAGCTCTCCAACCTGCTCGCCGGCAACATCTCGATCGTTCACAAGGTCACCGGCTCCTCCCGCACCTTCATGGGCGAGGAAGGCGCCGGCGTCTCGGCTGTCGAGACGGCGGCGGCGCGCATCCGCTCGGGGCAGTCGACGCATGTTCTGGTCGGCGGCGCCTTTCAGACCGAGCATTCCGACATGCTGCTCGGCTATGAGCTCGCCGGTTACCTGCATCGCGGCCCATGGAAGCCGGTCTGGCAACGCCAGGGCGCCGAAGGCGGCGGTGTGGTGACGGGCTCCGGCGGCGCCTTCCTGGTGCTGGAACAGCGCGAGCACGCAAAAAACCGCGGCCGCAAGATCTACGCCGAGCTTGGCCCCGTCATCTCCGGCCGCGCCAGGCGCCGGCGCGGTGAACTGAATGCCGAAATCGCCGCATTGCTGAAGCAGGCAGCCCTTCCCGACGGCGATCTGCTGACGATTTCCGCCGCCTCCGGCGCCCACGCCGCCACGGCGGCCGAAAAGGCGGTGCTCGACGCCAACCCGGCCTTGGCCATGCGTGCCTTCTCGACATTGACCGGCCACATGAAGGAGGCTCAATTCCCCTTTGCGGTTGCGCTCGCGGCAATGGCCGTCGACCGCAAGGCCGCCTACCCTGTCTTCGATGCCACAGTGGAACGGCAATTCGAGGGCGCGCCCAATAGCGTCCTTGCAACGGCGATCGGCTATCACCAATTCGAGGGCCTGGGGCTGATCAAGGCCGCCTAGAAAGAGACGCAAACATGGCCAATCTCCGAGACCATATGGGCAGGCCTATCGTCGCCGTGACCGGCATCGGCGTGGTGACCTCGCTCGGCGTCGGCAAGAAGGACAACTGGGCGGCGCTGACCTCGGGCAAATCCGGCATCCATCCGATCACCCGCTTTCCGGTCGATCAGCTCAACACCCGCATTTCCGGCATGGTCGACTTCCTGCCGTCGAGCTCCAAGGGCGCCAGCCATCTCACCTACGAGCTGGCCGAGACCGCGGCCCAGGAGGCCGTCTCGGAAGCTGGGTTGGAGTCCGGCGATTTCGGTGGCCCGCTGTTCCTGGCCTCGCCGCCGGTCGAGCTCGACTGGACCGACCGCTTCTCGCTCTATAATTCCGACAAGCAGGACGCTGGCGCCGAAAGGTTGCTGCGCGTGGCGCGCGGGTTGAAGGAATTGGATGTCTTCGAGACCACGCAGTTCGGCTCGATCGCCGATCGCCTGGCCGACCGCTTCGGCACGCGCGGCCTGCCGATCACGCTGTCGACCGCCTGCGCCTCGGGCGCCACCGCCATCCAGCTCGGGGTCGAGGCGATCCGGCGCGGCGAATGCGACAAGGCGCTGTCGATCGGCGCCGACGGCTCGGCAACCGCCGAAGCGCTGATCCGCTTCTCGCTGCTCTCGGCGCTTTCCACCCACAACGATATCCCCGAGAAGGCCTCAAAACCCTTCTCCAAGGACCGCGACGGCTTCGTGCTGGCGGAAGGCTCCGGCGCGCTCGTGCTGGAATCGCTGGAAGCCGCCCTTGCGCGCGGCGCGACGATCCTCGGCATCATGCGCGGCTGCGGCGAAAAGGCCGACGATTTCCACCGAACCCGCTCCAAGCCCGACGGCTCGCCGGCTATCGCCGCCGTGCGCGCCGCCCTGGCCGATGCGGGCCTCGGCGAAGACGAGATCGACTACGTCAACGCGCACGGCACCTCGACGCCTGAAAACGACAAGATGGAGCACCTGTCGCTGTCCACCGTCTTCGGCGAGCGCATCGGCTCGATGCCGATCTCGTCCAACAAGTCGATGATCGGCCACACGCTGTCGGCCGCCGGCGCGGTCGAGGCCGCCTTTTCGCTGCTGACCATGCGCGAAAGCGTCATCCCGCCGACGATCAACTACGACAATCCCGATCCGGCTATCGTGCTCGATGTCGTGCCGAACAAGAAGCGCAACGCCGAGGTCGGAACGGTTTTGTCGAATTCCTTCGGCTTCGGCGGCCAGAACACCTGCCTTGTCATGGCGCGGGAACCGGTCTAATCGGATTTTTTCCGCTGATGCATGTCGCGCAAAAGTGAAATCGGTTTTGCTACAACGACATGCATAAACAAAGAAACTAAAGCGCATCGCGCTTTAGAGCAGAACCTGACAGGCCACATGCGCGCATTGCAACTTATCGAGGACCGCCGCCTTGAAACGGTGGACCTGCCGCCTCCCCCGCCGCCTTCGCTGGGCGAAGTGACGCTCCGCATCAAGGCGGTGGCGCTCAACCATATCGACGTCTGGGGCTGGCGCGGCATGGCGTTTGCCAAGCGCAAGCTGCCGCTGGTCGTCGGCGCCGAGGCCGCCGGCGAGGTCGAGGCGGTCGGACCGGGCGTCTCCAACCTTCTGCCGGGACAGTTGGTGTCGATCTACGGCGCGCGCACCTGCGGGCTCTGCCGTGCCTGCCGCGAAGGCCGTGACAATCTCTGCGAGCATGTTTCCGGCGTCCATGGCTTCCATCTCGACGGCTTTGCCCAGGAGAAGATCAACCTGCCGGCGCGCCTTCTGGTGCCCGCGCCTCCCGGCGTCACCGAAATCGGCGCGGCGGTCGCGCCGGTCACCTTCGGCACGGTCGAGCACATGCTGTTCGACAACGCGAAGCTGGAACCGGGCGAAACCATTCTCGTCCATGCCGGCGGCTCCGGCATCGGCTCCGCTGCCATCCAACTCGCCAAGAAGATGGGTTGCACGGTGATCACCACGGTCGGCTCGAACGACAAGATCGACAAGGCCAAGGGGCTTGGCGCCGACCATGTCATCAACTACCGCGAGGATCGTTTCGAAGGCGTGGTGCGCAAGCTGACAAGGAAGAAGGGCGTCGATGTCGTGTTCGAGCATGTCGGCGCCGACACCTTCGCCGGCTCCATGCTGTCCTTGAAGCGCGGCGGCCGTCTCGTCACCTGCGGTTCGACCTCGGGCGTGTCAACGCAGGTCAACCTGATGCAGCTCTTCCAGCAGCAGCTGAAACTGCTCGGCTCCTTCGGCTGCCGCATGGAGAACATGGCCAACGCCATGCAGAAGATGGCGGCGGGGCTCGTTGCCCCGGTCATCGATACCGAAGTCGGCTTCGACGACATCGACGCCGCGCTGAAGCGCATGGAAGGCCGCGACGTCTTCGGCAAGATCATCCTCCGCGTTTCGTAGGACAAGATGGTCGGCAAGGTGCTCAGGAAAGCCCGCCGGGACTTCATGTTCCGCTACGGCCGGCGACTGCGCCAGCTGGAGCATTGGCTGGTCGCGAAGCTCGCTATCGTTCTGCTCTCGCTGCTGCGCCTTCTGCCGCCGGACAGCGCGCTCAATTTCGCCGACCGCATCGCCCGCCGCATCGGTCCGATGGTCGGGCGCCATCGCGTTGCGGTCAACAATCTGCGCCTTGCCTATCCGCAAAAGAGCGACGCTGAGATCGAAGCCATCGCGCGCGACATGTGGGGCAACATGGCCCGCCTCGCGGCCGAGTACATCTTCCTCGACGCGCTGTTCGACTTCGATCCGAACGCTTCGAAGCCGGGCCGGGTCGAGGTGCGCGGCGTCGAGCATTTCCTCGAGATCGCCGATGAGAAGACGCCGCATATCCTGTTCACCGGCCATCTCGGCAATTTCGAGTTGCTGCCGGTGGCCGCCGCCACGTTCGGCATGAACATCACGGCGCTGTTTCGCCCGCCGAACAACCCCTATCTCGCCGACTACATCCACTCGACGCGCCGCTCCTCGATGGGCGCCCTGCTGCCCTCCGCCGCCGGCGCGTCGTTCGCCCTTGCCGCCATCCTGGAGAAGGGCGGCAATATCGGCGTGCTGGTCGATCAGAAATTCTCGGGCGGCGTGGACACGACTTTCTTCGGCCGCCCGTGCCAGAGCAACCCGATGCTCGGCATGCTGGCCCGTCACTATGACTGCGATGTCTACCCCGCCCGCTGCGTCAGGCTGCCGGGCAACCGCTTCCGTCTGGAAATAGAGGACAGGCTGACCTTGCCGCGCAGCGAAAGCGGCAGTGTCGATGTCGCTGCCACCACCCAGCTGCTCACCGATGTGGTCGAGCGCTGGGTGCGTGAGGATCCTGGGCAGTGGATGTGGTTCCACAAGCGCTGGGAAATCAGCGGGCGTCGCCGCAAGCGCGGACAGGCGAGGGCGACAGCCGGCCAGTAACCGGTCGCTCCGCCGTCCCGGATCAGTTGGCGACGACGATCCGCGTGTTGCCGAAGCCGACTTCCTTGACCATCGCATAGAAGGTCGCGGCGTTGGCCGGATGCAGGCGCACGCAGCCATGCGAGGCCGGGCGCCCGAGATTTCTTACCGACCCCGTGCCGTGAATGGCGTAGCCGCCGTGGAAGAACACCGAATAGGGCATTGGCGAGTTGTCATACTTGCGCGAATACCACATCCGGGCGGTCCATTGCGGCCGATAGCTGCCGCGCGGCGTGAAGTAGCCCTTGCGCGCGGTCGACACGCTCCAGCGATAGACCACCTGGCCATATTTGCTGACGGTCATGGTCTGCGACGAGACGTCGATATTGGCGACCAGCGTGGCCGCCCGGCTTGCGACGGACATGCCGAACAACGCGGTTGCCAGCACGGTTGCCATGAGAACGAACTTTTTCATGCGATCAAACCCCTTTGATTGCCCCTGCCATTCGCGCGGTTTTTCCATCTTTTTGCCGGCAGATGCGTTAAGTACCACACACTCCTTGACGATTCCGCCAATCCAATGCGACGAATTTGAACGATTTTCGCGGTATAGTTGCCGCGTCGCCACGCACCCTCTGAAGTTTAGGCGAGGCGTTGGTCCATGCTTCGGTCGTTTGTGTGGCAATGAGCGACTGGTTGCTTGCAAAAGTGCTGCGTTCCTTCTTCAATCCGCCGCATGAATGAACGACTTCGCATGAATGAGCGACTTCTCGGGGCGGTCGAGGACCGGGTCGACGACCTCGTTGCGCTGACCGTGGACCTGATCCGCTTTCCGACCGTCAACCCGCCAGGCGAGGCCTACGGGCCATGCGCCGAGTTTCTTGGCGCGCGTCTCAGGAAACGCGGCTTCGAAACCGAGTTCATCCGTGCCGAAGGCGCGCCAGGCGACAGCGACCGCTACCCGCGGATCAATGTCGTCGCCCGTTTCGAGGGCCGCTCGCCCGGTCCCTGCGTGCATTTCAACTCGCATATCGACGTGGTCGAGGCCGGCGACGGCTGGACCGTCGATCCCTTTGCCGGCGTGGTGAAGGACGGCAGGGTCTATGGCCGCGGCGCCTGCGACATGAAAGGCGGCCTGGCCGCCTCCGTCATCGCTGTCGAGGCCTTCATGGAGGTCTATCCAGATTTTCCGGGCGCCATCGAGATATCGGGCACGGCGGACGAGGAATCCGGCGGTTTCGGCGGCGTCGCCCATCTGGCGCGGCTCGGCTATTTCTCGAAGCCGAAAGTCGACCACGTCATCATCCCCGAGCCGCTGAACAAGGACCGCATCTGCCTTGGCCATCGCGGCGTCTGGTGGGCCGAGATCGAGACCAAGGGCGAGATCGCGCACGGCTCTATGCCGTTCCTCGGCGACAATGCGGTGCGCCATATGGGCGCCGTCCTGCAGGCCTTCGAGGAGGAATTATTCCCGGCGCTCGACCGCAAGATGACGCGCATGCCGGTGGTGCCGGAGGGCGCCCGGCGCTCGACCATGAACATCAATTCCATCCATGGCGGCCAGACCGAGGATTTCCGGCCGGGGCTTCCCTCGCCCAACGTGCCTGATTCCTGCCGGCTCACCATCGACCGGCGTTTCCTGCTCGAAGAGGACATCGCCGCCGTCAAAGGCGAAGTCACGGGCATCCTCGAGCGGCTGAAGCGCGAGCGCAAGAAATTCGACTACGAGATCCGCGACCTGATGGAGGTTCTGCCGCTGATGACCGAGCGCGACGCGCCGGTGGTGCAGGCTGTCGCGAAAGGCATCATGGCGGTGTTCGAGCGCGAGCCCGACTATGTGATCTCGCCCGGCACCTACGACCAGAAGCATGTCGCGCGCATCGGCCACCTCTATGACTGCATCGCCTATGGCCCGGGCATTCTCGACCTTGCGCATAGGCCGGACGAATGGGTGGGCATCGCCGACATGGTGGAATCGGCCAAGGTGATGGCGATCGGTCTCAATGTGCTTTTGAGAGGAACGACGGACTGATCGGACGACAGTGGGAAAAACATTCCGCCGGGCGAGGCAAGGCAGCATGAAACGCGATTTACTCGCGCGCGAAATCACGCTTCTATCCGCCAGCTTGAGCACGTTTGAGCAAATGGGAGTTCAGTGATGAAACTGTGGAAGACCATCTTGGCCGCGGCTGCGCTGTCGCTTGCCGCCGCCACGTCGGCCTTTGCCGCGCGCCCCGATCTCACGCTCGGGATCGTGCTCGAGCCGCCGCATCTCGATCCGACCGCCGGCGCGGCCGCTGCCATCGGCGAAGTCACCTATGCCAATGTCTTCGAAGGGCTGGCGCGCATCGACGACAACGGCCAGGTCGAGCCCGCTCTCGCCGAGAGCTGGGCCGTCTCCGACGACGGCAAGGTCTACACGTTCAAGCTGCATTCCGGCGTGAAGTTCCACGATGGCTCGGCCTTCAGCGCCGACGACGTGAAATTCTCGCTGGACCGAGCGCGCGCCAAGGATTCGCTCAATCCGCAAAAGCAGCTCTTTGCGCACATCACCGATGTCACGGCGGTCGATCCGTCGACCGTCAAGGTCACTCTCGACGGGCCGCAGGGCAGTTTCCTCTACGACATGGGCCAGGTTGCGGCGGTGATCGTGGCGAAGGGGTCGGCCGACGGCAATAAGGACAAGCCGATCGGCACCGGTCCATTCAAGCTCGATCACTGGGCCAAAGGCTCCGAGATCACGCTCGTCAAGAACTCGGACTACTGGGGTACGCCCGCCGCGCTCGACAAGGCGACATTCCGTATCGTGCCCGACGCCGCCGCGGCTGTCCCCGCATTGCTCTCGGGCGACATCCAGGCTTTCGCCAACATGCCCGCGCAAGACGCGCTTGCACAGCTCCAGTCCGATCCGCGCTTCAGCGTCGTGATCGGCTCGACCGAGGGCGAGACAATCCTGTCGATCAACAACAAGAAGCCACCTTTCGACAAGCTTGCGGTGCGGCAGGCGCTCGCCTCGGCGATCGATCGCAGTGCCATCATCGACGCAGCCTCGAACGGTCTTGGAAAGCCGATCGGCTCTCATTTTTCGCCAGGCGATGCGGGCTATGTCGATCTCACCGGCGTCTACCCGCACGACATCGCCAAGGCCAAGGAGTATCTGAAGGAAGCGGGGTTGGAGAACGGCTTTTCGGCCACGATCAAGCTGCCGCCCGTACCTTACGCACGCGATGGCGGCCAGGTGATTCAGTCCCAACTGAAGGAGATCGGGGTCAATCTGCAGATCATTCCGGTCGAATGGGCGGAGTGGCTGAGCCAGGTCTTCACCAACAAGGACTACGACCTGACGATCGTTTCCCATGTCGAGCCAAACGACATCGATATCTATTCGCGGCCCGGCTACTATTTCCAGTATGACAATCCGAAGTTCAACGATGTCATCAAGGAGCTCGGCACCACGGTCGACAAGGACAAGAGGCTGGAGCTGCTGGGTGAGGCACAGAGGATTCTCGCGCACGATGTGCCCGCCGTCTACCTGTTCGAGCTGCCCAAGATTGGCGTCTGGGACGCCAAGCTGCAGGGCATGTGGACGAACTGGCCGATCGAGGCTGACGATCTCACCAAGGTGAAGTGGACGGATTGAGGCCGGCGCGATCGCCCGATCGCCTCCCATGACCGCATACCTCGTAAAGCGCCTGATCATCGCGGCCCTCACACTGGTGCTGGCCTCGATGGTGGTGTTCGCGGTCATGGAGATCCTGCCCGGCGACCCGGCGCGCCTGATGCTGGGCCTCAATGCCAGCGCCGACCAAGTCGAGGTGCTGCGCAACCAGATGGGGCTGAACGCGCCGCTGGTCCTGCGCTACCTGCACTGGGCGGCGGGCTTGCTCAGCCTCGATTTCGGCCGCTCCTACACTTATTCGGTGCCTGTCATCGACCTCGTGCGTGAGCGCGTCGCCGTCTCCCTGCCGCTGGCGCTGATCGCGCTGGCGCTCTCGACCATCATCGCCATTCCGGTCGGCGTGTTCTCGGCCAGCCGGCAGGGCCGGGCCGGCGACACGCTGGCCATGGGCGCCGCCCAGCTCGGTGTCGCCGTGCCCAATTTCTGGTTCGCTCTGATGCTGATCTATCTGTTTGCCGTCTGGCTGCACCTGGTTCCCGCCGGCGGCTTTCCGGGCTGGGGCGCCGGTATCTGGACGGCGCTGAAGTCTCTGGTCTTGCCGGCCGTGGCCCTGGCGCTGCCGCAGGCGGCGATCCTGGGGCGCGTCGCCCGTTCGGCGCTGATCGAGGTGCTCAACGAAGACTATATCCGCACCGCGCGCGCCAAGGGCCTGCCCTATCGCGCCGTGCTATGGCGCCATGCGCTGCGCAACGCCATGATCCCGGTGCTGACAATCCTCGGCCTGCAATTCGCCTTCCTGCTGGCCGGCACCATCATCATCGAGAATGTCTTTTACCTGCCCGGCCTCGGCCGGCTGATCTTCCAGGCCATCACCCAGCGCGACCTGATCGTCGTCGAGAGCATCGTCATGCTGCTGGTCGCCGCCGTGATCCTGATCAACCTCGTTGTCGATTTCTCCTACGCCATCGTCGACCCGCGCCTCAGAGGCCGGCAATGACCATGCGCGTCGACCTGCCCGAGGAAACCCTTGCCGGCGTGCTGGCCAAGGCTTTTGGCAACCGCTCATTCCTGATCGGGCTTGTCATCACGCTGCTGATCGTGGCCGTCGCGCTCCTCTCCTTCGTCTGGACACCTTACGACGTCACAAAACTGGTGATCGCCGACAAGACGCAGGCACCCTCCTGGGCGCACTGGTTCGGCACCGACCATTTCGGCCGCGACATCCTGTCGATGATCATGGTCGGCGCCCGCAATTCGATCGCCGTCGCGCTGGTCGCGGTTGGCATCGGCATGGGCATCGGTGTGCCGCTTGGCGCCTTCGCGGCGGCGCGCGGCGGGATGGCCGACGAGGCGCTGATGCGCGTCAACGATCTCGTCTTCGCCTTTCCGGCCTTGCTCTCGGCAATCATGATCACCGCGATCTTCGGCCCGGGCGCCGTCAACGCCATCATCGCAATCGGCATCTTCAACATCCCGGTCTTCGCCCGCGTGGCGCGGGCCGGAGCCTTAGCCATCTGGCCGCGCGAGTTCATCCTTGCCGCGCGCGCCGCCGGCAAGGGCATGACGCGCATCAGCATCGAGCACATCCTGCCCAACATCGCGACGCTGCTGCTGGTCCAGGGCACGATCCAGTTCGCGCTCGGCATTCTCGCCGAAGCCGGGCTTTCCTATGTCGGCCTCGGCGCCCAGCCGCCGATGCCGAGCTGGGGCCGCATGCTGTTCGACGCCCAGACGCGCATGGTGACCGCACCCTGGATGGCGATCTTCCCCGGCATGGCGATCGTCATCACCGTGCTTGGGCTGAACCTGCTCGGCGACGGCATTGCCGACATCCTCGATCCGAAATCGCGGCGGCGCCGATGAGCCTGCTCGAGATCGAAAATCTGTCGCTTTCGATCGGTGATACGCCGATCCTGAAAGGCGTCGAGCTGACAATCGCGCCCGGCGAGGTGGTCGGCCTGGTCGGCGAATCCGGCTCCGGCAAGTCGATGACGGCGCTGGCGATCATGCGGCTTTTGCCGAATCTGGCGCGGGCTAAAGGCCGCGTCGCCTTCGACGGCATCGATATCCTTGCCGCGAGCGAAGATCAGATGTGCGCCCTGCGCGGTGATGACATCGGCATGGTGTTCCAGGAACCGATGACGGCGCTGAACCCGGTCAAGACCATCGGCGAGCAGGTCGCCGAAGGCATCCGCTGGCACACCAGGGCGGGCCGCGCCGAGGCCGAGGACCGCGCGCGAAAGATCCTCGACCGCGTCGGGCTGCCGGAGGCCAAATTCCCGCTGTCGCGCTACCCGCACGAACTGTCCGGCGGCCAGCGCCAGCGCGTCGTCATCGCCATCGCCTGCGCGCTTAAACCGAAATTGCTGATCGCCGACGAGCCGACAACGGCGCTCGACGTGGTGCTGCAGGCCCAGATCCTCGACCTTTTGCGCAATCTGGTCAGCGAAAACCGCATGGGGCTCCTGCTCATCTCGCACGACCTCGCGGTTGTGACCGAGATGGCCGATCGGCTGACCATCCTGCGTCACGGCGAGGTGACGGAGGCCGGCGACACCGCACGCACGCTGTCGGAGCAACAGCATCCCTACACGCGCGAGCTGGCGTTGGCCTCCATGCATGTGCCGGCGCGCCCGAAACCGCACCTTGCCGGCTCGGCAAAACCCTTGCTTGAAGTCGAAAACGTCGGCCGGGACTATCCGGGACGGCGCATATCCCTGTTTCGGCCGGCGCAATCGATCCGCGCCGTCGACGATGTCTCGCTCACCATCGAACCCGCCCAATCGGTAGCGCTGGTCGGCCGCTCGGGCTGCGGCAAGTCCACGCTTGCCCGCATGATCCTCGCCTTGGACAAGCCGACGGCGGGCACGATCCGCTTTCGCGGCGAGGCCATCACCGGCAGGCCGGAATCGGCGCTGAGGCCGGCCCGGCGCGACATGCAGGTCGTGTTCCAGGATCCTTACGGCTCCTTCGACCCGCGCCAGAAGGTGGAGAAGCTGGTGGCCGAGCCGCTGCATCTTCTGGAAAAGCCGCCGGCAAAGGCTGAGAGCCGCGAGATGGTCGCGCATGCGCTCGATGAAGTTGGCCTTGGGCCGCGCGACATGGACAAATACCCCCATGAGTTCTCCGGCGGCCAGCGCCAGCGCCTGTCGATCGCCCGCGCCATCATCACCCGGCCGAAGCTGGTGGTCGCCGACGAGCCGGTTTCGGCGCTGGACGTCTCGATCCGCGCCCAGATCCTCGACCTTTTCGCCGAGCTCAACCAGAAGCTCGGCATCGCCTATCTCTTCATCACGCACGACCTGACGGTCGCCCGCGCCATGGCGGA
Source organism: Mesorhizobium sp. B3-1-6 (assembly GCF_006439555.1). Classification (NCBI taxonomy): domain Bacteria; kingdom Pseudomonadati; phylum Pseudomonadota; class Alphaproteobacteria; order Hyphomicrobiales; family Phyllobacteriaceae; genus Mesorhizobium; species Mesorhizobium sp. B3-1-6. The sequence continues at coordinate 13,849 of NZ_VFTM01000053.1, forward strand.
CGAGGTGCTGGTCATGCATGAAGGCAAGATCGTCGAGCGCGGCCGGGCGGCCGATGTGCTCGACCATCCGCGCTCGGAAGCGGCGCAGGCGCTGGTCGCGGCGGCGCCCGACCTTCACCGCGCTATCGCGCGCAAAATGCAGGAACAGGGGTAGTTCAGTTCTCCGGCTTCACCAGATCGACGGGGCTGATTTCGAGCAGGTCGAGCGTGCGGCGCAGAAGTTTCACCTCGCTCTCCGCCAGCCTGGCATCGGCCTTGGCGATCTCGGCCATGTGGCGCGCAAGCAGCTTTCGCCGCTCGACATCGAGGTCGCGGAACAGCGCGATCGCCTGCGAGCCGTTGGTCTCGTAGCCATAATCGTTGAGATATTTGATGACGCTGTCGATGCTGGCCTCCGGAATGCCGAAGGCTTCCTTGCAGATATGCCGGAAGACGACCATCTCGCTCTCCGAGACCGAGCCGTCAGCCAGGATCATGCGGAACAGCATCAAGAGTTCCGCCGACAGCACCGGGTCGTCCGCCACCTTGCGCACACCCGGGTCACCGTCGAAGATCGAACGTATCTGGTCGAGCAGCGCCATCGCCACCAAGCTCCCTTTGCGATTCCGATTGGATTGTTAGAGCAATTCCAGGAAAAGTGTGAGCGTTTAGGCTCGGCGACTTCGCCGTAGCCTTCCGTCCGGAATTGCGCCAAAGCGAAGGACGGGCGGTTCGGCGTGGAACGGCGAACCGCTCTGACATGGAATTGGTCTTGCGCAAACTGACTGAGCGTGATGGAAGCTGCGGCTTCCTTCCTTCCAATCACCCCTCCCCGATGATCGACCTTACCCTGCAGACCGTCCTTATTCTCGTCGCCGCCGCTTTTGCGGCGGGTTTTGTCGACTCGATCGCCGGCGGCGGCGGGCTGATCACGATCCCGGCGCTGCTGCTCGCCGGTTTTTCGCCGGTCGCAGCACTCGGCACGAACAAATTGCAGGGCATGTTCGGCTCCGGCTCGGCCACCATCCATTATGCCGCCAACGGTCAGGTCGACCTGCGCCGCCAGCTGCCGTCGGCGCTGCTGGCGCTTGTCGGCGGCGCGGTCGGCGCCCTGTTGGCGACGGTCGTGCCCGGCGATTTCCTGCGCGCCCTGCTGCCGCTGCTCCTGATCGCCATCGCCCTCTATTTCGCGCTGAAGCCGAACATGGACGACGTCGACCGCGCCGAGCGGCTGTCGCCTTTCCTGTTCGGACTGATCATCCCGCCGCTGATCGGCTTCTATGACGGCGTCTTCGGTCCCGGCGCCGGCTCCTTCTACATGCTCGCCTTCGTCACCCTTGCCGGCTACGGCGTGCTTAAGGCGACGGCGCATACCAAGCTGCTCAACTTCGCTTCCAACATCGGCGGTTTCGTCGTCTTTGCCGCCGTCGGCGTCATCGACTGGAAGATCGGCTTGATGATGGGCGTGGCGCAGTTCATCGGCGCCCGTGTCGGCGCGAGCCTTGCCATCCGCATCGGCGCCAAGCTGATCAAGCCGTTGCTGGTGGTCGTCTGCCTGGCGCTCGCTGTGAAGCTGCTGGCCGATCCGGCCAATCCCTTACGCCAGCTCATTGGTATGTGAGGCGCATGCTGGTAGAATTCGGGTGTTGCGAATCAGGTTGGAGGGACCAGACATGAATCTCAGTGCGCCCACCCAGATCGTGTTCATTATTTCGTTGGTTATCGCCATCATCGGCCTTCTCGCCGCGCTTGGCCTTCTTGCATTCATTCCGCTTGCGTCCGTTTGGATCATGCTCATCGCCTATATCGTGCTTGCCGCCGGCTGTTTGATGCGCGGCACCTAAAGCAATTCCAGGAAAAGTTTTCCGTCCGGAATTGCATTAACCGTTAATAGCCAATCTCAGGCAACTCGGAGCGCCCGGCCCTGCCGGGCGCTTTTGATTCTGGCGAGCATATTCTGATAGGCTCTCGGCATGTCCGACGAGACAGAGCGCCTTCGACAGGATAACCGCTCTCCCACCATCCATTTCGAGATGGTGCGGCGCAAGCCCTCCGCCTCGCTGGCCGGCATTGTCACGGATATCTGCGGCTATCGCGAGACATTGCCCGGCCATTTCCACATCGTCGAATATGCCTCGCTGACCGTGCCGCTGGTGATCAGCTTCGCCGAAGCCTTCGCCATCGGCCTCGGTCACAGCCCGGGCGACAACGATCACTACGCCAGTTTCGCCGCCGGTCTCTATGCTGGGCCGGTCATGATCGAATCCTTCGGCGGCTCCTGCTGCGTCCAGGTCAATTTCACGCCGCTTGGCGCCAGGCGGTTCTTCGGCCTGCCGATGAGCGAGTTGCGCGATCGCATGGTCGGGTTGGACGACGCGCTGGGCTTTGACGGCATGGCATTGCGCGAACGGCTTGGCGAGGCATCGGATTGGAACGCGCGCTTCGACATTGCCGAGGGCTTCATCGCCGGCCGCCTTGCGGAGGCGAATGCGCTTTCGCCCGAAATCGCCTGGGCGTACAGAACAGTCATCATGTCGGGCGGCCGCACCCGTGTTTCGGCGCTCGCCGGCGAGATCGGCTGGAGCCGCAAGCATCTGGCGGCGAGATTCACCGACGCGATCGGCATCGGCCCGAAGACATTGTCGCGCATCGTGCGCTTCAACCGCGCGCTCTTGCTGTCCAGGCGGCAGGAAGACGACTGGGCCGGCATCGCCGCCGATTGCGGCTACGCCGACCAGGCGCATCTGGTGCGCGAGTTCCGTCAGTTGGCCGGAGAAACGCCGACAGGGCTCGCGGCGTCGATGTAGGCCTGACCGAGGTAACATTTCTTCAAGACGCGGAAACCGCTTTCGCACAGGCTGGCATTCATCAACCGACACAGGGAGATTGTCATGCCGACAGCAAACGAAGCACCCCGCCTCTATCCGGCCCTGCGCTACAGGAACGCCGCTAAGATGATCGACTGGCTCAGCGAGGCCTTCGGCTTCGAACTGCGCGCCCGCTATGGCGAGGGCGACATCGTCCACCACGCCGAGCTCACTTTCGGTTCCTCGATGATCATGCTGGGCACGGCGCGCGACGACGATTACGGCAAGATGGTCGGCGAGCCCGGCGGCGGCGGCAAGTCGATCTACATCGCCGTCGACGACGTCGATGCCACCTATGCCAAGGCGAAGAAAGCCAGCGCGAGAATCATCCAGGAACTGGTCGACCGCGACTATGGCAGCCGCGAGTTCATCTGCCTCGACCCGGAAGACAATGTCTGGTCCTTCGGCACCTATTGGCCGAAGGCGGGAGAGAAGGCGTAGGAAGTCTCACCGACGTTGGGGACTGGCAACAGCGCCTGAACTTCGTCATCCACGGGCGAAGCAAGGAGCGAAGCGACGCGCGCAGACCCGAGGATCCATTCCGTTACTCTCGCCGAAGAATGCAGCGGAGCGAATTCTGCACCGTTGCAACACCTTGACGTCACGGAATGGGTTCTATGATCTGCGCGCGTCGCTTCGCTCCTTGCTCCGCCATAGAATGACGACCGCATGAACGGCTCGGCTAATCGCCAAGGCACGCGATCCTCAGGCACATCCGGCCGGTCCAGTCCCCCTGCGGTGGAACTGACCTATCGCGCCAGTCTAAAAATAGCATCGCAGTCGAGATGCCGCTCCAGCTCGTCCGCGACCTCGTCCAGCGCCCTCTCGACGTCCGCGCGATAGTCAATGCCGCCTCCCCTGACGCCAAGGCTCTCCAGGTAGGCGGCGCGAAAGGCGTCGGCGGAAAACAGCCCGTGCAGATAGGTGCCGATCACCTTGCCGTCGGCGGTAACCGCGCCGTCCTCGACACCGTTGAGGATCGTCGACGGACGCGCCGTGTCCGGGCCGGTGGTGCGGCCGAGATGGATCTCGTAGCCTTCGAGCGGCAGGCCGAACTGCACCGAATGCGCGCTTGAATTGCGCACGGTCTTTTCGGGCTCCATCACCGTTTCGATGTCGAGCAGGCCGAGGCCTTCGGCTTCTGTCACGCTGCCTTCGATGCCGTCGGGATCGCGCACCATGCGGCCGAGCATCTGATAGCCGCCGCAGATGCCGACGACATGGCCGCCGCGCTTGCGGTGAGCGAGAAGATCCCGGTCCCAGCCGTTCTCGCGGAATTTGAGCAGGTCTCCGATCGTCGACTTCGAGCCGGGGACGACAACCAGTCCGGCATCTTCCGGCAGCTTCTTGCCCGGCGGCACGAACACGACCTCGACTTGCGGCTCGGCTTTCAGCGGGTCGAGATCGTCGAAATTGGCGATGCGCGCCAGCATCGGCACCACCACCTTCAGCGCCCGTTTCTCGCCGGAAGCGAGGCGCTCGAGCACGACCGAATCCTCCGAAGGCAGCCGGCCGGCCGCCTTCAGCCAGGGCACGATGCCGAAGCAGCGCCAGCCGGTGAAGGTTTCTATCGCCTTGATCCCGTCGTCGAACAACGACATATCGCCGCGAAACTTGTTGATGAGATAGCCGGCGATCATGCACCGGTCCTCCTCCGGCAGGATGAGATGCGTGCCGGCCACGGACGCGATAACGCCGCCGCGGTCGATGTCGCCGACCAGGATCACCGGCACATGGGCGCGCGTCGCAAAACCCATATTGGCGATGTCGCGGCTGCGGAGGTTGATCTCGGCTGGCGAGCCCGCGCCTTCGACGATCACCAGGTCGGCGCCCTCGCCCACCTTGGCCCAGGAATCGAGCACCGCATCCATCAGTCCGGTTTTCATCGCCTGGTAGTCGCGCGCCCGCGCTTCGCCATAGACCTTGCCCTGAACCACCACTTGCGAGCCGATATCGCTCTGCGGCTTGAGCAGCACCGGGTTCATATGGACAGTCGGCCGGACGCCGCAGGCCAGCGCCTGCAGCCATTGCCCGCGGCCGATCTCGCCCTCGCCGGCCTTGTCGCCGCCGGGAATGTCAGCGACGGCGGCGTTGTTCGACATGTTCTGCGGCTTGAACGGCCTGACCTTCAGCCCGCGATTCTTCGCGGCGCGGCAAAGCCCCGCGACCAGCACCGTCTTGCCGACATCCGAGCCGGTGCCCTGCAGCATGATCGCCTTGGCCATCAGCCTCTGCCTCCCGAGCCGATCGTCGACTTCTGCGCCAGCGGCCCGCCGCGCCAGAGATAGAGAGCCATCAGCGGCTCCTTGCCCGTGCGCATGGCATGGCTGACGTTGGAGGCGTGGTGAATGACCTCGCCGGCGTCGCGAGTATGGAAACCGCCTTCGCCCATCCGCCATTCCGTGCCGCCGGTCAGCGGGACGTAGATTTCCTCGGCGATGTGGTGGTGGTCTGGATAGACGATGTCCGGCCCGAGGATCAGCAGCCCGGCCGCAACCGCGTCATTGACGAAATGCCCGCGCATGCCGAACACTTCCAGCCAGCCGTAATTGTCGACAAAGCCCTGCCCGAAATCGGCGGCGGTATAGGTCTGCCCCCAGCGTAACTCACCCCGATGGTCGGCAACGAACCGCGCCAGCGGCTGGGCGTCGGCCGGCGCAAGCTCGGCGATGCGATCGAGATAGCCAAGGCAGCCAAGCGCCCGCGGTTCGAGCGAACGGACAGGCATGTCCCAGCCGATGCGCGCGACTTCGTCCGCGACCAGATTATTGTCGGCGCCGGCGAGATAGGCGTGGAACCGGTCCAGCAACTCATCGAAAATTGTCGGCACGTACGAGCTCCGTTGGTCATTTCACGCACAGCCGGTCCGCAGGAAGCCGGGTTGCGCGGCGGCATCATTGGTCTAGATTGAACGGTGCGCAAAGCCAAAAACGACAGGCCAGAAGGCCTGAAACGACAGGGAGCACGCCATGGACGCGACAGTCGATGCGGGCACTGGCCAGTTCGAACTCAACGAGCAACAGCGCGCCATTCAGGAGATGGCCCAGGCCTTCGCGGCGGACCGCGTCGCGCCCAATGCGCTCGACTGGGACAAGACGAAGCACTTCCCCGCCGATGTGATCCGTGAGACCGGCCCGCTCGGCCTCGGCGGCATCTATGTGCGCGACGATGTCGGCGGCTCGGCGCTTGGGCGGCTCGACGCGGTGCTGATCTTCGAGGCTCTGGCCCACGCCGACCCGGCCTTCTCCTCCTTCATTTCCATCCACAACATGGCGGCCTCGATGATCGACCGCTTCGGCAGCGACGAGCAGCGCCAGCGCCTCCTGCCGAAACTGACCTCGATGGAATGGCTGGCGAGCTATTGCCTGACCGAGCCCGGCTCGGGCTCGGACGCAGCGGCGCTTAAGACGCGCGCGATGAAGAGCGGCGGCGACTATGTCTTGAACGGCGCCAAGCAGTTCATCTCCGGCGCCGGCGACAGCGACCTTTATGTCGTGATGGCGCGCACCGGTGCCGACGGTCCGAAAGGCATCTCGACCTTCGTCGTGCCGAAGGACGCGCCGGGCCTCTCCTTCGGCGCCAACGAGCACAAGATGGGCTGGCACATGCAGTCGACCCGCCAGGTCGTCTTCGAGGACTGCAAGGTGCCGGCCGAGAACCTGCTTGCCGCGGAAGGCGCCGGCTTCGGCCTTGCCATGGCGGGGCTCGATGGCGGCCGGCTCAACATCGCCGCCTGTTCGCTGGGCGGCGCGCAGTCGGCGCTCGATAAGGCGCTGGCCTATACGGCCGAGCGCAAGGCCTTCGGCTCCAAGATCAACCAGTTCCAGGCACTGCAGTTCAGGCTGGCCGACATGGAGACGGAGTTGCAGGCGGCCCGCATCTTCCTCTACGCCGCCGCTTCCAAGCTCGACCGCAAGGCGCCGGACGCCGGCAAATGGTCGGCGATGGCCAAGCGCTTCGTCACCGATATCGGCTTCGACATTGCCAACCAGGCGCTGCAGCTGCATGGCGGCTATGGATATCTGCACGATTACGGCATCGAGAAGCTGGTGCGCGACCTGCGCGTCCACCAGATCCTCGAAGGCACCAACGAGATCATGCGCGTCATCATCGCGCGGGCGCTGATTGGTAGGCAGTAGGCAGTAGGCAGTAGGCAGTAGGGAAAGATGATCGGCAAGATAAACTCGTACAAGGATTTGATCGTCTGGCAGCAGGCCATTGATTTGGCTGTGGCTACCTACTCCTTGACCAAGGCATGGCCAAAAGAGGAATTGTATGGGCTGACCAGCCAAATTCGCCGCTCAGCCACATCTATCCCTGCAAACATTGCGGAAGGTTACGGCCGAGATAACACCGGCTCTTACCAGCAGTTTCTCAGGATAGCCCAAGGCTCTCTAAAGGAGCTTGAAACGCATCTCCAGATCGCTGAACGCGTCGGCCTGACCACTCGTGATGAGGTTCATCATATGCTGTCAGCCACAGAAGCCATCGGAAAAATGCTTCGCCAGCTTATTATCAAACTCGCACCTGAATAGACTGCCTACTGCCTACTGCCTACTGCCTACTGCCTACTGCCTACTGCCTACTGCCTACTGAAATCACGGGAGCACTACTATGGCAACGATCGCCTTCATCGGCTTGGGCAACATGGGCAATCCGATGGCCGCCAATCTCGTTAAGGCGGGGCACGCGGTGCTGGGCTTCGACCTTGTGCCTGAAAACCTCACGGTTGCGAAAGAGCACGGCATTACAGTCATGGCCAATGCCGTCGCCGCGGTGAAGGACGCCGATGTCGTCATCACCATGCTGCCGGCCGGCAAGCATGTGCTGTCGGTTTATGAGGACATCGCGCCCAAGGCAAAGAAAGGCGCGCTGTTCATAGATTCCTCCACGATCGATGTCGAATCGGCGCGCAAGGCGCATGCGATTGCCGCGAAGCATGGCTTGCAGTCGATCGATGCCCCGGTTTCCGGCGGAACGGGCGGCGCCGCGGCCGGCATGCTCACCTTCATGGCCGGTGGCTCGGATGACGCTTTCGCCGCCGCCGAGCCGATCCTGAAGCCGATGGCCGGGCGTGTCGTTCACTGCGGCGGCGACGGTGCCGGCCAAGCCGCGAAGATCTGCAACAACATGATCCTCGGTATCTCGATGATAGGCGTCGCCGAAGCCTTTGTGCTCGCCGAAAAGCTCGGCCTGTCGCACCAGGCGCTGTATGATGTCGCCTCCACCTCGTCGGGCCAATGCTGGTCGCTGACCACCTATTGCCCGGTCCCCGGCCCTGTTCCGGCCTCGCCGGCCAACCGCGACTACAAGCCCGGCTTTGCCGCGGCCCTGATGCTAAAGGACCTGAAATTGTCGCAGGAAGCCGCGCAGGGCGCGGGCGCCGTGACCCCGCTCGGCGCCGAAGCCACGCAGCTCTATGCCTTGTTCAACGCCCAAGGTCATGCCGGCGCCGATTTTTCCGGAATTATTAATTTCCTGCGCGGAAATCCGGCGTAAGATACTGATTTTCTAAGGTTATTTTCGATATCCGCCGGTCAGAAGCCGGCAAATTTAGATTTGCTTAAGGTCTCGCTAACTCACCGGTAACGATGTGCCTTTAAAACGGACTGCGAGGCGGACATCGCGTCTGCCCGGCGCTCCGGATCAGGTCTCGCGTACCGGAGCCCGTAAGTTTCGCAAGTATTCCTGTAGCGAAATGCCATGCGTATCTGGCAGAGCCGCGTTCCCGAAGGGACGCGGTTTTTGCGTTTCCGGAACATCGAGATCGAACGGGCGCCCCTCTTCGAAGAGCGCCCGAAGTCCAATTACCGCTTCCGCAAATCCGCGTCCGCGAGATCGAGCGCCTTGGCGATGCGTTCGCAAGCCATGTCGATCGTGTCGCGCGTCCAGATCAGCGGCGGCGACAGGATCATCGTGTCGCCGGTGGCCCGCAACATCATGCCGTTCGCGATCGCGTGGTCGCGCACCGCGACCGCGGCGCTTCCCGAGGGCAGATAGCGTTCCTTGGTCGCCTTGTCCTTGACGATCTCGATCGCCCCCATCAGGCCGATCGAACGCACCTCACCAACCAGCCTGTGCCCGGCGATCCGTTCCTGCAGCGCCTGCGCGAAATAGGGGCCGGTGTCATTCTTGACCCGCTCGACCAGCCCTTCCTTCTCGATGATCTCAAGGTTCTTGAGCGCCACCGCGCAAGCTACCGGGTGACCGGAATAGGTGTAGCCGTGATAGAACTCGCCGCCTTTCTCGACCAGCGTCCTGGCCACACGGTCGCCGACCAGCAGCGCCGACAGCGGCTGGTAGCCCGAGGTCAGCGCCTTGGCGGTGGTGATGGTGTCGGGCTCGATCCCGAACGTCTGCGCCGCGAACCACTCGCCGGTGCGGCCATAGCCGGTGATGACCTCGTCCAGCATCAACAGCACATCGTATTTGCGGCAGATGCGCTCGACTTCCGGCCAGTAGCTCATCGGCGGGATCTTCACCCCGCCCGCGCCCATCACCGGTTCGCCGATAAAGGCGGCGACCTTGTCGGCGCCGGCTTCGAGGATTGCATCCTCGACCGCCTTCGCCGCGCGGATGCCGAAATCATGGTCGCTTTCGCCGGGCAGCGCGAGTTCATAGGCATAGGGCATCATCACATGGACGATGTTGGGCACCGCGCCGCCGAGCTGCTTGTGCATCGGCTCCATGCCGCCCAGCGACGTGCCGGCTATCGTCGAGCCGTGATAGGCCGACTTGCGCGAGATGACGCGGTTCTTCTCGGGCTTGCCTTCGAGCGCCCAATAGTGGCGGACGAGCCTGAGCGCCGTATCGTTGGCCTCCGAGCCGGACGAGCCATAAAAGACCTGGCTGACATGCTTGGGCGCGAGTTCCGCCAGCTTCTTCGACAACAGCACCGGCGTCGGCGTCGAGCATTTAAAGAAGGAGTTGTAGTAAGGCAGCTCCTTCATCTGCACGTAAGCCGCCTCGGCCAGCTCGTCGCGGCCATAGCCGACATTGACGCACCACAGGCCCGCCATGCCGTCGAGGATTTCGGTGCCGTCGGCATCGTAGATGAACGGGCCGTTGGCATGGGTGATGATGCGCGAGCCGGTTTCACGCAGTTCCTTGTGATCGGTGAAGGGATGAAGGTGATGCGCGGCGTCGATCTGCTGAAGCTGCTTCAGCGAATAATTCTGATAGGTCATGGGTTTGATCTTTCCTCTTGAATCAATCCGGCGGGAGCCGGAGGCGGATTCGTCAGAGGAAGACAGGCGGCGAATAGCCGATGCGGGCGCAGAGCCGCAAAAGCTCGGCGCGCAGCGTCCGCGGTGACGGCGTCACCGCGACCCCGAAGGCGCCTGATGTGCTGAAGCGGATCATGGGGGCAGCTTATGCCGCCTCAGGCCCAAAATTCAAGCGGTTCCAGTCAGGCGGTCTTACCGAGCGACCGCTTGAGGAACATATAGCGCATCGCCGTCTGCGCCGCTTGCGGCCGGCGGTCGCCGCGCCCGCCATGGCCGCCTTCGGTTTCCTCGAAGAACAGCGTCTTGCCGTGACCTGCCTCCCGCAGCCGCGCCGCCATCTTGCGCGCATGTCCGGGGTGCACGCGGTCGTCGGCGGTCGAGGTCATCAACAGGACCGGCGGATAGGCAGCATCGGCCGCGACGTGCTGGTAGGGCGAATAGGCGCCGAGCCACGCCGCCTCCTCCGGCTTCGACGGGTCGCCATATTCGGCGATCCAGGAGGCGCCGGGCGGCAGTTCGGTGTAGCGCAGCATGTCGAGCAACGGCACGTCGATAATGACGGCGCCGAACAGTTCCGGCCGCTGCGTCAGCGACGTGCCGGTGAGCAGGCCGCCGTTGGAGCCGCCGTGGATGCCGAGCTGCGCCGCCGTGGTGATGCCGCGCTTGACGACATCCTCGGCAACGGCAGCGAAATCGTCGAAGGCGTTCTGGCGCTTGCCCTTGAGCGCGGCCTGGTGCCAGGCCGGACCGAACTCGCCGCCGCCGCGGATGTTGGCCTGGACATAGGCGTTGCCCTTGTCCAGCCAGAGCTTGCCGCGGATGCCAGCATAGCCCGGCAGCAACGGCACCTCGAAACCGCCATAGCCGTAGAGCAATGCCGGGACCGGTCCTTTCTGGTCGCGGCGCCGCACCACGAAATACGGGATCATCGTGCCGTCCTTCGAGCGCGCCTCGAACTGCTCCGAAACATAAGGCGAGGCGTCGAAGCGGGCCGGCTGCGACTTCACCGTTTCAAGCGTCTCGCCATTGTCGTCCGACCAGATGATCGAGCTCGGCGTCAGGAAATCGGTGAAGGAGAAGGACACGCTCGAGCCGAAATGCTCGACATGGCTGATGCCGACATTGCCATTGTCGGGCAGCGCGATCCGTTTCAGCGACCAGCCTTCGGCCGTACGGTCGCAGGCGATGACCTTGCCGCGCACATTGTCCATCAGGTTGATGAACAGCCGGTCCTGCGTCCTGGCGAGACCCGCAATGGAAACGCGGTGCTCCGGTTCGAGGAGCGTCTCGATCCGTTCGAACGCACCCGTTTCAATCCAGCGATCGAAATCGACCGAATAGAGCCCATCGGGCAGGCAGCGCGTGCCGTCCGGCGCCGTCCAGGGGCTGCGCACGCCGAAGATCAATTGGCCCTTGAAGATCGCCGTGTCGGTGGCGTCGTCGGGCAGCGGGATGCGCCGGTTCTCGCCCGAAGCCAGCCGCAGGAAACTGTGGGAGGTGAAGAAATCGAGCGTCTTGCCGAGCAGCACATGCCGCTTGTCGCCGTCATGCTCCACGCCGCCACCGACCGCCAGATGTTGCTTTTCGCCTTCGAAGATCGGCGTCGCGTCCTCGAGCTTGGTGCCGCGCCGCCACAGCTTGATCACGCGCGGATAGCCGGACTGCGTCCTGTCGTCTTCCTCGAAAGCGGCAGAGACGATGACGGTATCCTTGTCCAGCCAGGAAAAGCCCGACTTGGAAGCGCGCGCGGAAAACCCCCCTTCGACAAAGGACCTCGTCGCGATGTCGAACTCGCGCATCTCGCTGGCGTCGCCGCCATCGGGCGACATGTAGAGCAGGCAGCGGTTGAAATCGGGATAGAGCCGGCTCGCCCCGCCGAACACCCATTTCACGCCTTCCTTCGCCGAGAGCTGGTCGAAATCGATGATCGTCTCCCAATCCGGCTTGTCGGTCTTGTAGGAAGCGACGAGCGTGCGCCGCCACAGGCCAAGCGCATTGGTCTTGTCCTGCCAGAAATTATAGACGTAACCGGCAAGCGCCGCCCCGACCGGCATATTGTCCTCGGCGGTCATCAGGTCGAGCGCGGTTTCGAATGTCGCCTGATAGGAAGGATCGCCCTGCAGTTCGGCGACCGTCAGCGCGTTCTGGCGATGAACCCAGTCCAGCGCTTCCTCGCCGTTGCGATCCTCAAGCCAGAGGAAGGGATCGTTGGCGGTCAATCCGGGCTGGGTTCTGGTCATCGTGCTGGTCATGCAGGTCTCCATCTGGCGGTCTCGCCTACATCGCGTTCGCTGCCTTGATATTCAAGAGCCATGTCGGGACCGATTACAAAACCCGCTGGCGCGCGATCGTCGCCGCCGCCAGCGCCGCGCAGATTGCACCAAGCGTGACCGGCAGGCCGGCGGCGCCGATGACATCCATAACGCCACCGGTGAGCGGCGGCACGATGATGCCGCCAAAACCCCACGTCAGCGAGAAGGCGGCATTGCCGGCTACCAGCGCCGAGCCGGTGAAGCGTTCGCCGAGCTCGATGATCGACATCGTGTAGATGCCGTAGGAAACGGCGCCCCAGATAAAGACGCAGCCCCAGATCAGCGGCGTCTCGATCAGCGCCGGCAAAAGCGCGCATCCAAGGATGGTCACCGCCACGCAGCCGAATCGCACCAGGCGCGCCGTCAGACGTTCGGCGAGCAGGCCGAGCGGCACCTGCATGACGATGTTGCCGGCGATCATCACGGAAAGCAGCGCCGACATGCGCGCCTCGGGAATGCCGTGATGCGTCCCATAGACCGGCAGCAGTGCCAGTATCGCCTGCTCGAAACCGGCCGCGACGACGACCGCCGACAGAAGCAGCCAGGCCAAGGGTATGAAGCCCAGCACCGACACCTTGTTATCGGCCTCGTCGACCTTCGGCAGCCGCTTCACCACCGCGGCCAGGCAACCCCCGCAGAAGAGGAAGGCTAGAATGCCGACCAGAAAAGGCGGCCAGCCTTCGGTGCCGACGGCAAGCAGGCAGAGCGGTCCGGCCGCGAAGCCCGCCGAGATGATTGTCGAATAGATGCCCATGACGCGGCCGCGCCGGGCCGGCGGCGCAAGCGCAATCACCCAGATTTCGCTCAAGACATAGAGTGGGTTGGTCACCACGCCGATCAGGAAGCGCAGCGGAAACCACAGATAGACATTTTGCGCCCAGCCGATCAGCGCCAGCACCAGCGCCGAGAGCGCCGCGCAAGTCAGCGCGGTGCGCCCTGCCCCGAACCGGCGCGCCAGCCCCGGGATCAGTGGCGAGGACAGGATGAAGCCGACCGGCGTCATTGCCGCCGACAGTCCGATCATCGCCGGCGAAACGCCCTGACGCTGCAGGATGAAGCTGAGGAGCGGATAGGAAAGTCCTTGCGCGATGGCGAAGACAGACACGGTCGCGATCACGCCGGTGATCGCGGCCCACTGCACCGTCTCGCCGCTCTCCGAACCAGCCAGAGCCATCGGTCTTGCTCCAATCGCCTGGAGGCTTAGCCGGTATGGTCGGCTGCCGTAAGAGCCAACTGGCGGCGAAAGCGCATGTTCCAGCCAGTCCCTGTCAGGAGCGCTGACGCTGCAAGGTACGGTACAAGGCGAACGCCACCAGCAGAACGTCGAGCCCAACGATGACGGCAGGCAGCCCGAGCGGGCCGATCGCCTGCATCAGGGCCCCGGCGCCGGGCGGGCCGACAATGCCGCCGACGCCCCACAGCAACGCGAAGGCTGCATTGCCGGTGACCAGCAGCGAGCCCTTGAAGCGGCTGCCGAGCTCGACCAGCGCCATCGTGTAGACGCCGTAGCCGACCGCCCCCATCACCAGCAGCACGCCCCAGATCAGCGGCGTGGCGATCAGCAGCGGCAACAGGATCGCGCAGCCCGTCGTCGCCACCGCGCAGGCGAGGATCATCGGCCGCCCGCCGAAGCGTTCGGCGAGCAGGCCAAGCGGGATCTGCAGGACGATGTTGCCCAGCGAAAGCATCATCACCAGGGCGGCAAGCGTCGCTTCGGGCAGGCCGTAGCCCGCACCGAAGACGGGCACCAACGCATAAGTGCTCTGCTGAACGGCGGCGGAGACCAGCACGGCCAAAAGCAGCGCCGGTGCGAGCCGCGCGAAACCGACAAGACTACCGGCGGGCTGGCCATCGTCCTCGAAACCGGTGAGCTTGGAGGAGACGAGGCGCAGAATGACCGCGCAAAGGGCGAAACCGGCAATGCCGACGCCGAAAGGCGCCCAGCCGGCGGTGCCGACAAGGGTCAGGGTAAACGGCCCCGCCGCGTAGCCGGCGCCCATCAGCGTGTTGAACACGCCCATGACACGCCCGCGCCGCGATGGCGGCGCCAGTGACAGCGCCCAGACCTCCCCAAGCACATAGAGCGGGTTGATGACCACGCCGATGATGAAGCGGATAACGTACCAGGCGACCCAGTTCTGCAGATAGCCAATAGCCAGGAAGCACAGCGCACCAAGCAGGGAGCAGCCGACCGCCAGGTTTCGCGCGCCGACCAGCCGCACGACCGCCGGCACGAAGGATGCCGACAGTATCAGCCCGACCGGCATCATGGCCGCGGACAGTCCGATCAAGCCCGGCGAAAAGCCTTGGCCCTGCATCAGCAGGGTGAACAGCGGCGAGCTCAACCCTTGCGCCGCGCCGAACATGGCGAGCGCGGCCGTGACCCCGGCAAGGGCTGCCCATTGCGGTCGATCTTCGGCGGTCTGGACGGAAGCGGTCATCGTGGCTCGCAATTGAACAATCACGGCATCATTATCAGTGGCGAGAGCCCTCCTGATGCCTCAGCGGAAGCAATTCGGCGATCCAGTCCGCTCCCCTTCCGTCATGTCGCTTCCCTCGCCCTAGTGGTCGCCGCCTCCTCACCGGCGACATTGCCGCCAGTTCATTATGCCGCCAATTTCGCATCCTCACGAGGCTTCTCATGACTGCCGCCCTCCATCCTGCCGAACCGGCATTGGCAACAGATCGCGCCCGCCGTGGCGGCCGCGCGGGAAAGCGCGCCGGCGGCTCGGCCGCCTTCGAGCAGCCCGTCTTCCGGCAGCTGAAGAACCCGCTGACCCCGACCAGGCTCGTGTCCGACGACGAATTGGAATCGATCCACCTCGCCTCGCTGCGCGTGCTGAAGGAGATCGGCGTCGACGTCCTGCACGACGAAGCCCGCCGCATCATGAAGGCGCATGGCGCAGACGTGCGCGAAGGCTCGGAGCGCGTGCGCTTCGACAGCGACATGATCCTCGAGCTTGTCTCGCACTGTCCTTCGGAATTCACGCTGCATGCCCGCAACCCGGCGCACAATCTGCGTTTCGGCGGCAACAACGTCATCCTGTCGATGATGGCGTCTGCACCGAACTGCTCCGACCTCGACCGCGGCCGCAGGCCCGGCAACCAGGCCGACTACCGCAACTTCCTGCGGCTCGCGCAGATGCACAACATCCTGCACTGCACCGGGGGCTATCCGGTCGAACCGATCGACATCCATCCGTCGGTCCGGCATCTGGAATGCATCCGCGACCTCGCCACGCTGACCGACAAGGTCTTCCACATCTATTCGCTCGGCAAGGAGCGCAACGTCGACGGCATCGAGATCACCCGCATCGCGCGCGGCATCAGCCGCGAGCAGCTGATGCAGGAGCCTTCGGTATTCACCATCATCAACACCAATTCGCCGCTCAAGCTCGACGTGCCGATGATGGAAGGCATCATCCAGATGTCGAGCATGGGCCAGATCGTGATCGTCACGCCGTTCACGCTGTCGGGCGCCATGGCGCCCGTCACCGTCGCCGGCGCGCTGGTGCAGCAGAACGCCGAGGCCCTCTCCGGGATCGCCTTCGCGCAGATGGTGAAGAAGGGCGCGCCGGTCGGCTATGGCGGCTTCACCTCCAATGTCGACATGAAGTCCGGCGCGCCGGCCTTCGGCACGCCCGAATATATGAAGGCGCAGCTTGTCGGCGGCCAGCTTGCCCGCCGCTACAACATCCCCTACCGCACCTCCAACACCTGCGCCGCCAACACGGTCGACGCGCAGGCCGCCTATGAAAGCGTGTTCTCGCTGTGGGGCGCCATCCAGGGCGGCGGCAACCTGATGATGCATGGCGCCGGCTGGCTTGAAGGCGGCCTGCGCTGCTCCTATGAAAAGACCATCCTCGACATAGATCTTTTGCAGATGGCGGCCGAGTTCCTCACCCCGCTCGACCTCTCCGAGGACGCGCTCGGCTTCGACGCCATCCAGTCGGTCGGCCCCGGCGGCCATTTCTTCGGCACCCCGCACACGCAGGCGCGCTACAAGACCGCCTTCTATTCGCCGATCGTGTCCGACTGGCGCAACTTCGAGACCTGGACCGAGGCCGGCTCGCCGACGGCGATGGACCGGACCAACAAGGTCTGGAAGGAGCGCCTTGCCTCCTACGAGGAGCCCTATATGGATCCGGCCATCCGCGAGGAACTCAACGACTTCGTCGAGAAGCGCCGCGCCGAAGGCGGCGCGCCGACGGATTTCTGATCATCTGTGTTGAGGATGAATAGTCGACCCCCACTCCGTCGAGCTGCGCTCGACACCTCTCCCCCGATCGACGGGGGAGAGGAAAGGCGCGAGGCGATTCCAGTTGGCGCCCTTCCTCTCCCTCCGGAGGGGGGAGAGGTGGCGCCGCGCAGCGGCGACGGAGTGGGGGAAGGCGCTGCTCAAACCCGCAGTCGCCGCAAAGTTGGCACGACCCAGCGGGCGCGAAATCTGCGGCAAGCCGGCAACCAGGCGGAAGCATTGCTTTGGCTTGAACTGAAGGCACGCAAGCTCGGCGGCTATCGCTTTACGCGCCAATTCTCCATCGGCCCCTTTTTTGCGGACTTCGCTTGCCGCGAGCGTTTGCTCGTCGTGGAGGTCGATGGATCCCAACATGCCGACAGCTCATATGACCGGCGCCGCGACGACTTCATGCAGGCTCAAGGTTACTCGATCCTGCGTGTTTGGAACCATGACGTCCTGAAACATCGTGCTTCCGTCTGTGAAACCATCCTCGCCGCGCTTGACGGCAGGCTGACCGAAAACATCGCGGCATCGGATCTCCGTTTTGTTTTCACACCTCGACCACTCGATTCAGTATTTTCAAACACGGAACTATCTTCATGAAATCCCACGTAAAAGCGGTTGTCATCGGCGGCGGCGTCGTCGGCTGCTCGGTGCTCTATCACCTCGCCAAGGCCGGCTGGACCGACATCATGCTGATCGAGCGTTCGGAGCTGACCTCCGGCTCGTCCTGGCATGCGGCGGGCGGCTTCCACACGCTCAACGGCGACCCCAACGTCGCCAAGCTGCAGGCCTACACGGTCCAGCTCTACAAGGAGATCGAGGAGATTTCCGGCCAGTCCTGCTCGCTGCATCTGACAGGCGGCGTCATGATGGCCGACACGCCCGAGCGCATGGACTTCCTGCGGCTGGCTCACGCCAAGGGCCGCTATCTCGGCATGGACACCGAGCTGATCACGCCTTCGGAAGCCAAGGCGATGTTCCCGCTGATGGACGAGAAGAACTTCGTCGGCGCCATGTGGGACCCGGTCGAAGGCCATCTCGACCCGTCCGGGACGACCATCGCTTACTCCAAGGCTGCGAAGAAACTCGGCGCCGAGATCGTGCTGCGCAACCGCGTCGTTGATCTCACCCAGCAGCCGGACGGCACCTGGAACGTCGTCACCGAGCAAGGCACGGTCCATGCCGAGCACGTGGTCAATTGCGGCGGCCTGTGGGCACGCGAGATCGGCCGCATGGTCGGCGTCGAGTTGCCGGTGCTGGCCATGGAGCACATGTACCTCTTGACCGAGCCGATGCCTGAGGTCGAGGAATTCAACAAGTCGACCGGCCGCGAGATGATCGGCGTGCTCGACTTCAAGGGCGAGATC
>NZ_VFTM01000054.1:0-28703 GCF_006439555.1 Mesorhizobium sp. B3-1-6
AAAAGTGGGAACCGGTTTTCGGAGAAAGATCATGCTCCAACAAAGAGTTAGATCGTGACGGCGATTCAACGAAACGCCATCACGATCTAGCGCCGGCCTTGCCCGGCAGCCGGCTGCGCCTAGTTAGCCCCGACTGGCGAGGACATGGTCGCTGTCCGAAAATTGAGGACGATATTTTCCCGATTGCCGGCGGCTCGGCGAAAAATTGCTTCGAGGAGGCGAAAAAGGCAACATTCAATGCATCTAAATTCTATAAACTCGGTAGAGTTTGTGCAGTTCAACGGAGGCGGGAATGACCAATCCTCATTTCAGGAAACTGCTCGGCGCGCTCGTCGCCACATCTGTCCAGTTCGGCACACTCGGTTTCGCGTTTGCAGATACGACCATTCTGAATGTGTCCTACGACCCGACGCGTGAACTTTACAAAGCCTATGACGAGGCGTTTGCCGCGCACTGGAAGGCGGAGACCGGCGAAACCATCACCATCCAGCAGTCGCACGGTGGATCGGGCGCCCAGGCGCGGGCGGTGATCGACGGCCTCGACGCCGACGTGGTGACGCTGGCGCTCGAAGGCGACATCAACGCCATCGTCTCGAAGACGAAGAAGATCAACCCGGACTGGCGCACGAAGTTCGAGAACAACTCGGCACCCTACACCTCGACCATCATCTTCCTGGTGCGCAAGGGCAATCCCAAGGGCATCCACGACTGGAACGATCTGGTGAAGGATGGCGTCCAGGTGATCACGCCGAACCCGAAGACTTCCGGAGGCGCGCGCTGGAACTATCTTGCCGCCTGGGCCTATGCAAACGCCAATGACGGCAGCGACGAAGCCAAGACCAAGGAGTTCGTCGGCAAGCTTTATGCGAACGTCCCGGTCCTCGATACCGGCGCGCGTGGCTCGACGGTGACCTTCGCGCAGAAGGGCCTGGGCGACGTGCTGATCGCGTGGGAGAATGAAGCCTATCTCGCGCTCGACGAATTCGGCGCCGACAATTTCGATATCGTCTATCCGCCGACCTCGATCCTGGCCGAGCCGCCGGTCGCGGTCGTCGACGCCAATGTCGATGCCAAGGGCACGCGCAAGGTCGCGGAAGCCTATCTGAGCTGGCTCTATTCCAAGGAAGCCCAGACCATCATCGCCAAGAACCACTATCGCCCGGCCAAGCCCGACCTGGTGCCGGCCGAGGACCTTGCCAAGTTGCCGGCAGTCAAGCTGGTCACCATCGACGACCCGCAATTCGGCGGCTGGAAGAAAGCGCAGCCTTACCATTTCGGCGACGGTGGTATATTCGACCAGATCTACAAGCCGGCGCAGTGAGCCGGACGGCCGGTGAGCCTCACAGGCATGCCGGCCGAATGCGACTGAGTAAAGCCATTCTGGTTTGAACAGAAGGGACGATCCAGAACAGCATGACCACAGCACCCGCCAAGGCGGGGTGGCGATTCAGACAGCCGAGTGTCATTCCGGGCTTTGGATTGACGCTCGGCTTCTCGCTTGCCTACCTCACGCTCATCATCCTCATCCCGCTTTCGGGGCTGGTCTGGCGTTCGGCAGCGCTCGGCTGGGCCGATTTCTGGGCGATCGCCGTTGACCGACGCACCCTCAACGCGCTGAAGATAAGCTTCGGCACCGCCTTCCTGGCGGCTGCCGTCAACGTCGTGTTCGGCACCGTCGTCGCCTGGGTGCTGGTCCGCTACCGCTTCCCCGGCCGCCGCATCGCGGACGCGATGGTCGACCTGCCCTTCGCCCTGCCCACGGCCGTCGCCGGCATCGCGCTCACCACGCTCTATGCGCCGAATGGCTGGATCGGCCATCTCCTGGCGCCGCTCGGCATCAAGGTCGCCTACACGCCGCTCGGCATCGTCATCGCGCTGGTGTTCATCGGCTTGCCCTTCGTCGTGCGCACCGTCCAGCCGATCATGGAAGAGATCGACAAGGAGGTCGAGGAAGCCGCCGCCACGCTCGGCGCCAGCCGTTTCCAGATCATCACCCGCGTGCTTTTCCCAGGCCTGGCGCCAGCGATCGTCACCGGCTTCTCGCTCGCCTTCGCGCGCGGCGTCGGCGAATACGGCTCGGTCATCTTCATCGCCGGCAACCTGCCCTTCAAGTCCGAGATCGCGCCGCTTCTGATCGTGATCAGGCTCGAGGAATACAATTACGAGGCGGCGACCGCGATCGCCGCGATCATGCTGGCGCTGTCCTTCCTGATGCTTTTGGTCGTCAATCTCGTCCAGACATGGAGCCGCAAGCGCTATGGCTGATCCCGAGATCAAATCCTACGAGCCGCATCACGAGAGCCAGTCGGCAGCGGTGACCGAAAGCCGGCCAGTCAAGGCCGTGCTGATGGCAATCGCCCTCGCCTTCCTCGCCGTCTTCCTGCTTTTGCCGCTGATCGTCGTCTTCCATGAGGCGCTCGCCAAAGGCGTCGGCGCCTACACGGAAGCCCTTTCCGGCCCCGACACGCGCTCCGCCATCCGCCTGACATTGCTTGTGGCGGCGATCTCCGTGCCGCTCAACGTCGTCTTCGGCATCTCGGCCGCCTGGGCGATCGCCAAGTTCGAATTCAAGGGCAAGGCGTTCCTGACCACGCTGATCGACCTGCCCTTCTCGGTCTCGCCGGTCATCTCCGGCCTGGTCTATGTGCTTCTCTTCGGCGCGCAAGGGCTGCTCGGCGCCTGGTTGAAGGCGCATGGCATCGTCATCCTCTTCGCCGTGCCCGGTATCGTGCTGGCCACCATCTTCGTCACCTTCCCCTTCGTCGCGCGCGAATTGATCCCGCTGATGCAGGAACAGGGCAATGGCGACGAAGAGGCAGCACTGTCGCTGGGCGCTAGCGGCTGGCAGGCCTTCTGGTATGTGACATTGCCGAACGTCAAATGGGGACTGCTCTATGGCGTGCTTTTGTGCAATGCGCGCGCCATGGGCGAGTTCGGCGCGGTCTCGGTGGTGTCGGGCCACATACGCGGCCTCACCAACACCATGCCGCTGCATGTCGAGATCCTCTACAACGAATACAACGCCGTCGGCGCCTTTGCCGTCGCTTCGCTGCTCGCCGGCCTGGCGCTGGTGACGCTGGTCTTGAAAACGCTTCTCGAGATGCGCTACGGCGCCGAGCTCGCCGCGACGCGCGGGCACTGAACACTACCTGTCGCCCAAGAGTGCCTGGCGCTTTTGGGAGCAACGACAGCATCAAGGAACTGAGGGATTTGTATGGAAGTTCGCGTCGTCAACGTGCGCAAGGAGTTCGAGCGGTTTCCGGCGCTCCACGACGTGTCGCTCGACATCAGATCCGGCGAACTCATCGCGCTGCTCGGGCCGTCGGGCTCCGGCAAGACGACGCTGCTTCGCCTGATCGCCGGCCTGGAGCGGCCGACCAAGGGCGCGATCTTCTTCGGCGACGAGGACGCCTCGCAGAAGTCGATCCAGGAGCGCAATGTCGGCTTCGTCTTCCAGCATTACGCGCTGTTCCGTCACATGACGGTTGCCGACAATATCGGCTTCGGCCTGAAGGTCCGGCACGGCGCCGCAAGGCCGTCGGGGCAGGAAATCCGCCGCCGGGCGCTGGAACTGCTCGACCTCGTCCAACTGACGGGCCTGGAAAAGCGCTACCCGGCGCAGCTTTCCGGCGGTCAGCGCCAGCGCGTGGCTTTGGCCCGCGCCATGGCGATCGAGCCCAAGGTGCTTTTGCTCGACGAACCGTTCGGCGCGCTCGACGCGCAGGTTCGCCGTGAGCTGCGCCGCTGGCTGCGCGAGATCCATGACCGCACCGGCCACACGACCGTCTTCGTCACGCATGACCAGGAAGAGGCGCTGGAGCTCGCCGACCGCGTCGTGGTCATGAGCCAGGGCCGCATCGAGCAGGTCGGCACCGCCGACGATATCTATGACACGCCGAACTCGCCCTTCGTCTATTCCTTCATCGGCGAGTCGAGCTCGCTGCCGGTCAAGGTCGAGAACGGCGAGATCTGGATCGCGGACCGGCCGATCGGGCTGCAGGCGCCGCATGCGCCGTCCGGCGAGGCGGTTCTCCACTTCCGCCCGCATGACGTCGAGCTGCTTGACGGCTGCAGCGGCTGCATCGCCGGCACGGTTGCCGCCAGCCGCCGCGTTGCCGGCACCAGGCGCGTCGAGCTCGAAATCGGCGGCGAGGGCCAGCGCGTCGAGATCGAACTGCCGGTCGACCATCCCGCGGCACAGAAGAGCCGGGTGGCTTTCAGGCCGCGACGCTGGAAGCTTTTTCCCACGTCCTGAGCTGTCTTTCAGCCTGACAGCTCCTCCGGCGCCCAGCCTGGTGCAACCTGTGAATCCACTTGGAAGAAAATCCTAGCAAAAGGCTGTTTTGGCGAGATATTTTCCAGGCCGTCGCCCACCTCTCGGAGCGCGTGCCTCGTCGCACCAGGCTTTCGCGACTATGGTTTCGCCATAGCTTGATCCATTCCAAGGAGCCCTGTTTTCATGAAGCGTCTGTTGCTCGGCATTGCAGCTTTTGCCGGTCTCGTCCTCGCGTCCTCCCAAGCCTGGTCGGCCGACAAGCTTTTGAATGCATCCTATGACGTCGGCCGCGAGCTGTTCGTCGACGTCAACAAGGCCTTCATCGCCAAGCACCCCGGCATCACCGTCGATCAGTCGCATGCCGGCACCTCGGCGCAGGCGCGCGCGATCGCCGAAGGTCTCGGCGCCGATGTCGTCACCTTCAACCAGGTCACCGACGTCGATTTCCTGGTCAAGAAAGGGCTGGTCTCAGCCGATTGGCAGAAGGATTTCCCGGACAACGCCTCGCCCTTCTATTCGCTGCCGTCCTTCCTGGTGCGCGCCGGCAATCCCAAGCACATCAAGGACTGGAACGATCTGGTGCGCGACGACGTGCAGGTGATCTTTCCGAACCCGAAGACGTCGGGCAATGCGCGCTACACCTATCTCGCCGCCGCCGCCTACGCCAAGGAAGCCTTCAAGGGCGACGACGCCAAGGTGAAGGAGTTCATCACCAAGCTCTTCAACAACGTGCCGATCTTCGACACCGGCGGCCGCGCCGCCACAACCACTTTCGTCCAGCGCGAGATCGGCGACGTGCTGATCACCTTCGAATCGGAGACGCGCGGCATCCGCAAGGAGTATGGCGACGACAAGTTCGAGCAGGTCACGCCTTCGGTCAGCCTGCTGGCCGAGTTCCCGGTAGCGATCGTCGACAAGGTGGCCGACGAGCATGGCAGCCGCGATCTCGCCAAGTCCTATCTCGACTTTCTCTACACGCCGGAAGGCCAGGACATCGCCGCCGGGAACGGCCTGCGGGTTCGCGACGCCTCGGTGGCCGCCAAGCACAAGGCCGACTTCCCGGAGGTCCGGCTACTGACTGTTGAGGAGGTCTTTGGCGGCTGGGACAAGGTGCAGAAGGAGCATTTCGCCGCCGGCGGACTGCTTGATCAGGCCTACGGCAGCCGCTGAGCCGCCACACAATCAGGAAGCGCAGGAAAGCCGGCTTTAGCCGGCTTCCTCATTTAAGCCGGCCAGCATTTCGCAGGGGAAATCCGGCGTCCAACGTGAAAAACGTTACGAAGAATCAACGCGTTTGCGCCTAAGCTGCCGGGCAAATTATTGGACCAGGCGGTCAACTGTCATGATTTGCACACAAACAACCGCCAGATGCAGGCGCATTGGGGTTTGATGAATTGAATCGGGCATGCTGACCAAAAAAGGCAAATACGGCCTCAAGGCCCTCGTGCATCTTTCCGGTCTACCGGCTGGCCAGCTTGCATTCGTCAACGACATCGCCGTCGCCAACAACATCCCGAAGAAATTCCTGGATGCGATCCTGGGCGAATTACGCAATGCCGGTTTCGTTCAGAGCCGCAAGGGCAAGGAAGGCGGCTACCGCCTCGCCCGGCCCGCTTCCGAGATCAAGATCGGCCATGTCGTGCGCGTGCTCGACGGGCCGCTGGCGCCGATCCCTTGCGCCAGCCGCACGCAATACCAGCGCTGCGAGGATTGCGACGAGGCCACCTGCCAGGTCCGACACATGATGCTGGAAGTGCGCCAGGCGATCGCCGAGGTGCTCGACAACCGCAGCCTCGCCGCCATGCGCGACGCCGACAACGACGATTTTCCGGCGGAGCTCACCTCCCAGATTTGAAGCAATTCGAGGAAGCGGTAGCGGCCAGGTTCCGCCCTTCGCCGCAGCCTTCCGTCCGCAATTGCGCCCAACGACAAAGTCGCCGGCCCGACTTGTCGCCCTCGGTTGCCAGTCTACCGCGGACGCAGTAAAGCGGCTGGAGGATGAAACAGGGCTCTGACGCATGAGGCTGCCTTGGCTTGGCAATTCCCGCAGGGCCAGCCGGCAACCATCGTCGAACGACATCTATCACACCGAGATCATTGCCGACGTGCCGGTGCCGGAGCGCAACGAGTCCGTTCGCTTCTTCAGCCGCAAGGTTGTCCGCCCCGGAAAACTGCGCCGTTTCTCCAATCGGGACCTGCGCGAGAGCCTGCTGTCCTGTTTCTATCTCGGCGTCGCGGCGATGCTGCCGGTCTCCTGGTGGGGGCCTATCTGCGGCTGGGGGTCCAGGCTCAGGCGCAGGCGCCACTTCCGCAAGGAGTTCGCCCGTTACGACGTCGCGGTGAAGGCCGTGCTCGGCAATGCCGTCGACACGCAAGAAATGTTCGAGGCGCAACTCGCCGCCATTCACCGCCGGCGGCTGACGCTTGCGGCGCATCTCGTCTCAGGCTGGCGCTGGTCGCCGGCGATCCGGCTCGAAGGCCTCGAAGCCCTGCAACAAGCCCTGCGCAACGGGCGCGGCGTCATCATATGGTGCGATCAGTTCACGGCGCAGACGATCATGGGCAAGCGCGCCCTGCATGAGGCCGGCGTCGATGCTCATCAGGTAAGCGCGCAGCACCACGGCTTCTCCCCGAGCAAATTCGGCTTGCGCGTGATCAACCCGCCATTGGTCAAGGTCGAGAACCGCTTCCTGAAAAGCCGGATCGTCTTTGAGCGCACCGACGCCTACCAGGTCACCACGCGCATCCAGAAGACCCTGAAGGCAAACGGCGTGGTGCTGATGACCAACACCGTCTATGCCGGCTCCACCTTCACCGAGGCCGCCATGGGCGAACGCGGCTGGACCCATCTCGCCTCGGCGCCGGCAAACTTCGCCGCGCGCGCGGGCGCGGCGCTGTTTCATATGGCGACGATCGAAACGGTTCCCTTTCGCCAGTATCGCGCGATCGTCAGCGAACTGAGCGCGGGGCCACAGCCGCCGGCGTCGCCGGCAAGGGACACCGCGACGAAGAACCTCGTCGTTCAGGCGAGATACATCCTGTCGAAGCGCGACCATATGCTGGAAACGCTCGAACTCTGTCCGGAGCAGATGATGGCCTGGTCGAGCGCCGTACGGCTGACCGAGCGGCCAACGGAAGCCGCGATCGGCAATGACGGCGCCTGAAGCGCCCGAACCGTTCTAACCAACGATCCCTTCCAGTATCCCGGCAACACTTCGCGTTCCGTCGACCGTCACGGCCCGTTCGTCCGCGGCAGGTTCTTCCAGTATGGCGAACTGGCTGTCGACCAGGCTTGCCGGCATGAAATGGCCCTTGCGATTGGCGACCCGGCGCCAGGCGGTCTCGCGGTCGATCTTCAGGTAGAGGAAGACTGTGTCGGGACAGTAGCGGCTCAGCCGGTCACGGTAGGCGCGTTTCAGCGCCGAGCACGCCGCCACCGCTTTCCGTCCGCCGGCAACGGAGATCGCGATGTGCTCGCCTATGGCGTCGAGCCAGCCCTCGCGCAGCGCGTCCGTCAGCGGCTTGCCGCGCGCCATGCGCGCCACGTTCTCCGGCGGATGCAGCCGATCTCCTTCGATGAAGTCGGCGTCGAGAGCCTTGGCGAGCGCCTCGCCGACGGCCGTCTTGCCGCAGCCGGCAACACCCATCACGACGATGGCCGGCGCCGTCCGAAGATCGTTCACGCCAAGCTCCGGGATCTGCGGTCTTGCGCTCGCCTCATCCACGGTCAGCGGCTTGCGGGCGCGCGCCCGTAGAGCAGGAGCATGGCGACGATGACGACACCATAGATGATCTGCCGTCCCGCTTCCGGCATCTGCATGACCGAGAGGATGGATTGCAGGAGCGTGATCAGGATCACGCCGGCCACCGTGCCGAGATAGGAGCCGCGCCCGCCCAGGATCGAGGTGCCGCCCAGCACGACGGCGGCGATCGACGGCAGCAGATAGGCATCGCCCATGGATTGGGCCGCCTTCGACGCGTAGCCCGCCAGAAGCACGCCGCCAAAGGCGGACAGCCCGCCGGAGACGGCGAAGGCGATCATCACGATGCGGCGCGTGTCGATACCGGAAAGGTAGGCGGCGCGCTCGCGGTTGCCGATGCCGTAGACGGCACGGCCGAAGCTGGTGCGGGCGAGCACGAAGACCATCGCGGCGCCGATCAGCGCCCAGATGATGACGGCGTTGGGAACCCCCGGAATGGTGAAACCGGTCGCCAGATAGCGCATCGCCGCCGTCGCCGAATCCTGTGGCGAGAAGCCACCCGTGTAGACTACCATCAGCCCCTGCGCGACCGCGTTGGTGGCCAAGGTAATGATCATCGAGGGGATGCGCAGATAGGCGACACCGATGCCGTTGACGATACCGATCGCCACGCCGCACAGGACCCCGAAGGGGATGGCGAGAGCAACGCCGACCGGCCCGTAGGCCGCGGCAGCGCAGGCCATCATGGCGCCGGCGGCCACGGCCCATGGCACCGAAAGGTCGATCTGGCCGAGCAGGATGACCAGCATCATGCCGGTGGCGATGACGCCGAGGAACGAGGCGACTTTAAGCTGCTGCAGCAGATATTCCGGCGAAAGGAAGCTGCGCGAATAGAGGCTGCCCAGCAGAAGCAGGATGACGATGCAGGCAAAGGCCGTCAGCACCGCCGGGTCGGCGCGGCGGATGAATTTGGGCATGCGGCCGGCAAGGCCGCCAAGCGTCGTTTCGCTCACAGGAACCACTCCAGCCGGTTGCGCACCCGAAACAGCGCGAAGGCGCCGAGGCTGACCGCGATCAACAGGATAACGCCCTGGAACAGCGGCTGCCAGAGCGGATCGAAATCGAAGACGAACAAGAGGTCGCCGATGGTGCGGAAGGCAAGCGCGCCGAAGATCGCGCCGATAGCGCTGCCCTTGCCACCGAACAGCGACACGCCGCCGAGCACGACCGCCGCGATCGAAAACAGCGTGTAGGAATTGCCGCTCGCATAGGCAGCCTCGCCCGTATAGGTGAAGAAGGTGAGAAACAGGCCGCCGACCGAAGCCAGCAGGCCTGCCAGCGCATAAGCGAGGAACTTGCCGCGCCGGATCGGCACGCCCGACATATAAGCCGCCGTTTCCGATGAGCCTGCGGCGTAAGCCGCGCGGCCGAATTCCGAGCGGCTGAACGGCACCCAGACGACCAGCACGACGATGAGCAGCGCGACCAGCGAGGTCGGGATCACGTCGAAGAGCTTTCCCGTCAGCGCGTCGGCCAGATCCTCATTGACCGATCCACCCGGAAACGGCCGCAGCAGAAGCCCGATGCCATAAAAGACGGCGCCGGTGGCTATGGTGGCGACGATCGGCTGCAGGCGCCCATAGATGACGATGGCGCCGTTGATCGCCCCGCAGACCAGCCCGGCCGCCAGCACCGCGACCACGCCGAGCGTGGTTTCCAGCGGTGTCCCGACCACCAGCGAGGATGCCAGGCAGTTGGTGAGAAGCAGGATCATGCCGACCGACAGATCGATGCCGGCGGTGATCACCACCAGCGTCTGCGCCATGGCCACGAAGGCCAGGAGCACGCCCTTGTTGGCGGCTGTCTGCACGACATTGGCGGTGAACCCTGCCGGGTGGTTCGTGGTGTAGATGATGAACATGACGATGAAGATGCCGAGCGCCAGCAGCGTTCCGCGCTGCTCGGCCATTAAGTAGCGCCAATCCTTCACGCGCCCGCTCCCTGCTGCATATCGGCGCCTTCGCCATGGATGTTGAGCGCGCCGGCGATCAGCGCGTGCTCGGTGATCTCGGTGCCGACGAGCTCGCGCTTGACGCTGCCGTCATAGAGCACGAGCACACGGTCGCAGCAGCCGATCAGTTCGTCATAGTCGGTCGAATAGAACAGGATGGCGGCGCCAGCATCCGCCAGCTTGCGCATCAACTGGTAGATCTCCTGCTTGGTGCCGACATCGATGCCGCGCGTCGGATCGTTGAGCAGGATGATGCGCGGTTGCCGCATCAGCCATTTGGCGATGACCACCTTCTGCTGGTTGCCGCCGGAGAGCGCGCCGACGGGAATATCGAGCCCCGCCGTCTTGATGGCCAGCAGCCCGACCATGTCGTCGATCAGGCGCTGCTCGGCGGCGCGATCGATGATGCCGCCCTTGGCCAGCCGGTCGAGCGCCGCGAAGGAGAGGTTTTCGCGCACCGTCATCGGCAGCATCAGCCCCTCGGTCTTGCGGTCCTCGGGGATCAGCGCCATGCCGACGCGGTCGTCGCTGGCGGCGCGCGGGCTCGATATGGAAGCCGGCTTGCCGTCGATCAGCACGTCGCCGCGCAGGCCGCGCAGCACGCCGAAAAAGGCAAGCAGCAGTTCGCGCTGGCCCTGCCCGTCGAGACCGCCCAGGCCCACGACTTCGCCGGCCCTGACGCTCAGCGAGATATTGTCCAGCCGGTCGGCCCAGGACAGATTGCGGGCTTCGAGCACCGGCGTGGCGGCCGCAGCGGAAACGGGTTTCGGCGGGAAGATATGGCTGTATTCCCGGCCGATCATCAGCTCCACCACCTCATTGTCGCTCTTCGAGCCCGCGGGGTAGCTGGCGACGTTGCGGCCGTTGCGAAACACCGTGCAATGGTCGGCGAGTTCCGCGATCTCGTTCATGCGGTGCGAGATGTAAAGCAGCGCCAGTCCTTCCGAGCGCAGCCGCTTCAACACCTCGAAGACCTTGGCGACATCCGCCGCCGTCAGCGCCGAGGTCGC
Organism: Mesorhizobium sp. B3-1-6; assembly: GCF_006439555.1. Lineage (NCBI taxonomy): Bacteria > Pseudomonadati > Pseudomonadota > Alphaproteobacteria > Hyphomicrobiales > Phyllobacteriaceae > Mesorhizobium > Mesorhizobium sp. B3-1-6. Next base: position 10,999 of record NZ_VFTM01000054.1, read on the forward strand.
TTCGTCGAGGATCAGGATGCGCGGCTTGCGAGCCAGCGCCTTGGCGATCTCCACCATCTGCCGGCGCGACAGCGGCAGGTCCTTGACCAGGGCCCGAGGATGGATATCGGAAGCGCCGGCGCGTGCCAGCGCTTCTTCCGCGATGCGCCGCTGCGCCTGGCGGTCGATCATGCCGAAGCGCTTCGGCGGATCGGAAATGACGATGTTGTCGGCGACGCTCAACTCGGGAATGAGCGACAGTTCCTGGAAGATGCAGACGATGCCGGCCTGATTTGCCGCGGCCGGTGAGGCGAAGCTCACTTCGCGTCCATCCAGTGTCATGCGGCCCTCGTCGGGCGCCACGACGCCCGCCATGATCTTGATCAGGGTCGACTTGCCTGCGCCGTTCTCGCCGAGAATGGCGTGGATGCTGCCGGCGGTAACTTCAAGATCGGCCTTTTCCAGGGCCCTCACGCCGCCATAGCGCTTGAATATGCCTTCCATGCGGAAGAGCGGAACCGCACCGTCCATTGAGCCTCCAATTGTATCTGCATGAGGCGGCGCCGCGGCTGACCCGCGGCGCCAAGTCATCGATTTGGAAGCTTACTGGTCCGCCTTGGTCTGGCCCATGATTTCCTGCGCGCTGAAATTGATGCCGCAGGTCGGGAAGGAGTTGCCGACGAAGAAATTGTCGGATTCCTTCGGGAAATAATCGGTGCCTTCCTTCATGTCTGGATCCGAGGCGATCGCCAGCGGCAGCTTTACTTCCTGCGGCACCACCTCGCCTTCCAGCGCCGCGATCGCTGTCTTGATGGCCACGGCGACCTGGGCCGGGCCGGAGCCCGCCGACGTGCACTTCAGCCCGTCTGCCGAATGCTGCGCGCAGAATTTGCGGAAGCCGTTCTCGGTCTCGCCGCCGAACGGCACGAAGGGATGCTTGGCGTCCATCATCGCCTGCACGATGCCGGTGTCGCCGCCCTGGCCGGTGATGCCGTCGAACGGACCGTTGGTGGCGATGGCATCGGCGGTCACCTTCTGCGCCACGCCGTCATCCCACTTGCCGGCGACCTCGGTGACGTCCCACTTCTTGCCGGAAGCGTCCAGCACTTCATGGATGCCGTTGTGGCGGTCGGTATCGACGGAAGTGCCGGCAACGCCGCGCACTTCGAGGATCTTGCCGCCGTTCGGCACCTTGTCGACCAGCCACTTGGCCCACAACTCGCCGAGGCCCTTCTGGTCGACATTGACGTTGATGGCGTCCTTGGTGTCGAGAATGTTGTCGAAGGCAACCAGCACGATGCCGGCTTCCTTGGCGCGCTTGATGACCGGGCCGAAGGCGGTCGGGTTCTGCGCGTCGGTGACGATAGCGTCATAGCCGGAATCGATGAAGTTGTTGATCGCCGAGATCTGCGCCGGCACATCCTCACCGGTCGAGACGACCTTGAATTCCTTGATCTTGGCCTTCACGTCCGGCTGCGCCGCATAGGCCTTTGCCGTCTGCACCATCTGGATGCGCCAGGTGTTGGCGATATAGCCGTTGGAGAAGGCGATGCGGAACGGGCCTTCCTTTTTGGGGAATTTGAAGAATTTGGTGTCCGCCGACCATGGCGAGAAGCAGTCCGGCTGCGCTGCGGGGCCGGAGACGACTTCCGGTCCGGCGGCGATCGCTGCCGAGCTGAGCATGACGAATGCAGTGGCGGCAACGACGCCGCCAACGAGTGACTTGATCATCGGTATTCCTCCCAATTGCAGATCTGCTGAACTATGAAGTCCTGACATGCTCGGCGGGCACCCCTCCTGCCAAACCGAAACGCTCGCCGGGCGATGTGGATCGCCCCGCCTTCTCCCCTTCCCTCGCCCTCCGGGACGTCAGAAAACTATCATATTATACATAATAAACAAGCTTGAGCTGTTGCTTATGTATAATAAACAGTCCTGAACCTTGCCGGATGTTGATTTTACAGACAAATGGTAGCGCTACCATGAAAGCCTGTAAAGCGCCGCTTTCGTCATTTTTCCGTGTTCGTCAGAGTGCCTCCAGGAACAGTGCGTAGCTTTGGCTCGGCGTTTCCGCCGCCGCCCTAGAGCATGATCCCGAAAAGTGGGAACCGGTGTTCGGACAAGATCATGCTCCCACAAGGAGTTGGAGCGTGACGGCGATTCGACGAAACGCTATCATGGTCTAACGCGCGGTGCTCTCGCGCCGCATGAGGTCGAAGCCGAGGTCGACGATCCGCTGTTCAGGCCGATTGCCGGCGATCGCCGCAAGCGCCATGGCGACGGCGCGGGTGCCGATTTCATAGCGGTGCGTGCGCACGCTGGTGATCGAAGGAAACGACACCTGCATCATGTCGAGATCGTTGAAGCCGACAATGCCGATCTGCTTCGGCACGTCGATCGATGCGCGATGGCATTCGAACAGAACGCCAAGCGCGATATCGTCATTGTTGCAGAACACGCCGTCCAGCGTCGGTATCTTGGCCAGCGCGTCGCGGAACAACTCGCGCCCCAGCGTCACGCTTGACGGCACCGGCGTCGTGGTGACGAGCCGCAGATCGAAAAGGCCGGCGGCCTCCATGGCGGCGCGATAGCCGGCAAGGCGTCGCTGCGAACGCGGGTCCATTCGCGCGCCGATGAAGCCGATCTTGCGGTATCCGGCCTGCAGGAGGTGTTCGGCGGCGGTCCTGCCGCCGTCGAAATGCGAAAAGCCGACCATCATGTCGACCGGGTCCGGCCCGGTCTCCATCACCTGCACCACCGGGCAGCCGGCATTCTCCAGCAGTCGTCGCGCGCTGGGTGTCTGGTCGATACCGGCCACGATCAGCGCCGCCGGGCGTTGCGATCCGAAAACCTGCAACAGCCGCTCTTCCTCGAGGCCCGAATAATGGGTGTTGCCGATCTGGATGCGGAACGGGCTGTCGGAAAGGCTGTCATAGATGCCGCGCACCACTTCGGCGAAGACGTTGTTGGTCAGCGAAGGCACCAGCACGCCGAACACCTCGGCGCGCGCCGAGGCAAGCGCGCGCGCATTCGGGTCAGGCACGTAGCCGAGTTCGTCGACAGCGGCCTGTATCTGCCGTCGCAGGTCTTCCGATACCCGCCCGGGCTCACGCAACGCCCGCGACACGGTAATCGCGCCGACACCCGCCTTGCGCGCCACATCGGCAATGGTCGGGCGGCCGCCGCCACGGCGGGAACGCGGCTTGGTCAAGGCCCTGTCCCCCCGTCTTCGACGCGCGGCCGCAACATCACGATCGGCGTCCGTGTCATCGCGCCACCAGGTCAGCTCCGCCGATTGAGGTCGCGCATGCGTTAACCGTTGTCAAGCAACCCGGCTTCGGCGCCCGGTCGACCGAGGCGCGTCAGGCAATCGCCTCGGCGCTTCGGTTGGCTTTCCACATCAGCAGCGCGATGGCCCCGAGATTGACGAGGTTCCAGCCAATTCCGTTCAGGAAGGCGGCAGCGTAGGACCCGGTGAGGTCGTAGATCCAGCCCGACATCCAGCCGCCCACCGCCATGCCGAAGATCGTCGCCATCAGCACGATGCCGACGCGCTGGCCGGCTTCCTTTGCCGGCATATAGTCGCGCACGATGATGGCATAGCAGGGCACGATGCCGCCTTGCGACAGGCCGAAGACCAGCGAGACGACATAGAGCGACGCGAGCCCGTCGAACGGGATGTAGAATAACAGCGACAGGCACTGCAGCGCCGAGCCGATCAGCAGCGTCTTCACCGCGCCGATGCGGTCGGCAAGGAAGCCCGAGCCGATGCGACTGATGACGCCGGCCGCCAGCATGATCGACAGCATCTCGGCGCCATGCGCGACGCCGTAGCCAAGATCCATGCAATAGGCGACGATATGCACCTGCGGCATCGACATCGCCATGCAGCAGCCGAAGCCGGCAATCACCAGCAGGATCTGCAACTGCGAGGGCGACAGCGAGATCGGCTGCACCGGCCGGCCGCGCGGCGCGCCGGATGTCCCCTCATGAGGCGCGCGCCGTCGCAGCAGCAGGACCAGCGGCACCATGGTGATGAGGCAGATGACTCCGATCGTCGCATAGGTGAAGCGCCAGCCATGGCCTTGCATCATATAAGGCATGACCGTCGGCCAGATCGCTCCGGCAACGTAGTTGCCGGACGCCGCCACCGTCACGGCTACGCCGCGGCGGCGGTTGAACCAGTGCGAGACGTCGGCGATGAGCGGCCCGAAGATCGTCGAGCACCCCACTCCGATCAGCAGGCCTTGGGCGAGCGTGACGCCCAGGATCGAATTCGCAAGCGACGCCAGCAGAAACCCCGCGCCAAGCGCGAGCGAAGCGGCGAGCGCCGGTATCCAATACCCAAAGCGGTCGATGGCGCGTCCGATAAGCGCGTTGCCGGCGGCGAAGCCCACCATGGTCGCGGTATAGGGCATCGAGGCGGCGGCGCGGTCGACGCCGAATTCGGCCTGCACCGCGGGCAGAACCACGACCACCGCCCAGGTACCGACGCCGCCGATCGTCGCCAGCAGCAGGGAAATGCCAAGCCGCGTCCATGCATAGAAGCTGTCGATGCCGGCGCTGTCTGCCGCGTTTCCTGGAACTGTCGTCACGGCGTCTCCTGTCCGCGATTTCTTCGAGATCGCGTGTTTGGGCGCACTATCGGCGCATTTCCTGGGCCGAGCAGCGCCACGAGGCATAATTCCGTGGCTCCAGAAGCGGAACCCGCCTCACCCGATGGAGTTTTGCCTGAAGAAAGGAGTTCGCCATGACCGCCAGGAAGAAATGGTCGGCCGACGTGACCGAGCACAGCGATGCGATGGATCTCGAGGATCATGTCTTTGAATCCGACGACGCCAAGAAGATCGCCGCGTCGCTGAAACGTTCGGCCGAGCACAGCCACCGCCGCAAGGCTGAGCCGTTCCAATCCGCCATGTCGATGTTGAATTTCTACATCAACCGCGCCGGCAAGAACTTGCCTGACGAGCGCAGGAAGGTGCTGGAAAAAGCGAAGGACGAGCTGCGCGTCGCCTTCGGCCGCGAGAAGCAGGATTAGGTGCTGCAACGGGAGGCCTGTCGAGATTCAGGTCAGGCTGAGTTGAGAATGGTGGCTTCCGAGAACCGGCCTACGCCGACCATAGCCTTCACAGGGCGGAGACACTTATGAGGGTTTCGGCCGGCGAAGGCCGTAAGCCGCCATTCGCAAGCCGGCCTCAGCTGAATATCGACGGACCTTAGCGCGACTGGATCACTTCGTCGGTATTGGCCAGCAGCTTTCGGACCGCGTTGCGCGCCGCATCCGGCCTTCGCAGGCGAATATTCCTCTCGATCGCCTCGTGCAGCTTTTGGGCATGGTGCAAATCGTCCAGTTCGCGCGTCGTGTAGGCGAAGAGGTGGTCGAAGGCGGATTCGATCAGCACCCCCAGCGGCACCAGCAGGTCGTTGCCCGAGGCCCTGAGGATGGCGAGATGGAAGCGCGTGTCGGCCCGCGTCCGCTCTTGCAGGTTGGTCGCCGCGCCCATCTCCTGGCAGGCCTGGCTGATCTCGGCCATCTGCTCGTCGGTGCGCCGCAGCGCCGCGAAGGCGGTGGCTTCCGGCTCGATGATATGGCGGAATTCCTGCACGGTCTTGAGGAAAACCTCACGGTCCGGCGACGTGGCGTACCAGGACAGCACGTCGCGGTCGAGGAGGTTCCAGCGTTCCTTCGGTTCGACCCAGCTGCCGATCTTCGGCCGCGAGGCCAGCAGGCTCTTTGCCATCAGCATCTTGATCGCCTCGCGCACTGCGGAGCGGCTGACGTCAAAGGTCTCCGACCATTTCGCTTCGTTGGGCAGGATGGTGCCCGGCGGATAATCGCCGCGCACGATCCTCAGCCCGATCTCGCCGGCCAAGGAGGTGTGCACGCTGGCGCCCGGAATGCGTGGCGCGTTGGCCCGGCGAACGCCGGCCGGACGCTCCTGGGCTGCCGTTTTCGTCGGTTTTTTTTCGTTGTTCGGCTTCGCGTCCCGCATATGGTCCACAAAATCCCGTTTTCAGAAGCTGTCAAGCACGGCAGGCCCGCTTTGCCCCAACGCGCGAGGATGTGCACAGATCAACCGGCATTTTGCCGCCGCCTCATGCCGTTTTGACGTATTTGCGCCAGCTGTGCTCGGGCCGGAAGCCAAGCACATCGCGCGCCTTGCGGTTCGAAAGCAGCGTCTCATATTCGCCAAGCTCGGCCTTGACCGGCACGCCCGGATAAAAGCGCTTCAAGAGCTCCGCCGTCGGCAGGTCCGATGAGGTGTCGTCATTGGCCGCGTTGAACACCTGGTAGCCCAGGCCGTCCTTCTCGATGGCGCGCAAGGCGATCTGGCCAAGATCGCGCGCGTCGATGTAGCTCCAGGCGATGCGCTTGCGGAAGCCCGGATCGGTGAACCATTTCGGGAACAGCGAATATTCATGCGGCTCGATGACGTTGCCGATGCGCAGCGCATAGATGTCGGCGCCGCTGCGCAGCGCGAAGGCCCGCGCCGTCTTCTCGTTGACGATCTTCGACAGCGCGTAAGAGTCCATCGGGTCGACGTCATAATCCTCGTCGAGCGGGAAATGCGTGGGACTGCGCGGCTCATTGGCGAAAACCAGGCCGTAGGTCGTCTCCGAGGAAGCGATGATGATCTTGCGGATGCCGAGCTTCACCGCCGCTTCGATGACATTGTAGGTGCCCATCGCGTTGATGCGGAACACCTCGTTGTCCGGCGTGATCATGATGCGCGGGATTGCGGCGAAATGCACCACGGCGTCGACCGGCTGGGCTCTCAGCGACGGATCGAACTCGTGCAGGCCCATATAGCTCGACAGCGCGTTGAACACCTGGCCGCTGTCGGTGATGTCGGTGATCAGCGTGCGCACTTTCGGGTTGTCGAGCGGCCTGGTGTCGATGTTGAGCACCTGGCAACCCTGCTCGACCAGATATTGCACGACGTGACGTCCGGCCTTGCCGCTGCCGCCGGTGAACATGATCCGCTTCGTCATTTTGCTCTCCACAAGGCTTGGGAATTATGTGTATTGTCAGACAATATGGTATTCCGCAATCGCCTGCCAACCGCGATCCGCGAAAACCTTTCCGGCAATCGCCCGCCGCGCGGGCCCATCACCACGAAAGACAGGAAGAGACGACATGAGCACCACCGCTGCCCGCGAGAAAATCGGTTTCATCGGCCTAGGCCTGATGGGGCACGGCATCGCCAAGAACATCGTCGACAAGGGCTATCCGCTGACCTTCCTCGGCCGCAAGAACCGCAAGCCCGCGGAAGACCTTTTGGGACGCGGCGCCAAGGAAGTGGCCACATCCAAGGAGGTGGCCGCTGCCTCCGACGTCGTCTTCATCTGCGTCACCGGCTCGCGCGAGGTGGAGGCGATCATCCGCGGCCCTGGCGGACTGAAGGAGGGCCTGAAGCAAGGCTCGGCCGTCGTCGATTGCTCGACCTCCGATCCGGTCTCGACCGTGGCCTTGGCCGCCGAGCTCAAGGCGCTCGGCGTCGACTATGTCGATGCGCCGCTCAGCCGCACGCCGAAGGAGGCCTGGGAAGGCACGCTCGACGCCATGGTCGGCGCGCCGGACGCGGTGTTCGCCAGGCTGAAGCCGGTGATCGAGACCTGGGCCGGCCGCATCGTCCACATCGGCGACACCGGCGACGGCCACCGCATGAAGCTGCTCAACAACTTCATCTCGCTGGGCTACGCCGCGATCTATTCGGAAGCGCTGGCGCTGGCCGAGAAGGTCGGCATCTCGCCGCCGCGCTTCGACAGCGTCATCCGCAACGGCCGCATGGATTGCGGCTTCTACCAGACCTTCATGCGCTGGACGCTGGAGGGCGACCGCGACGCGCACAAGTTCAGCATTGCCAACGCCTTCAAGGACCTGACCTATCTGGAATCGATGGCGGGCGCGGCCGGCATCGCCAACCCGCTCGGCAACGCCACCAAGAATTCCTTTGCGACCGCCTTCGCCACCGGTCCCGTCGAGCAATATGTGCCGATGCTCGCCACCCATATCGGCAAGCTCAATGGCGTCGACCTGATGCCTTCGAAGGATGGCGTGAAGCAGAAGATCTGAGACGAAAGCGCCTTCATCAAGAATGCAACTTTGAAAAAAGTCAGGGGCGCCTCGCGGCGCCCCTTTTACATTGGTTCTGGATCCGACCAGCGCCTACCTTTGGATACAGGTGTCGGCCGTTTCCTTGGTGCATTCGTCGAGGCCGGTGAAGACCGGATCGTCGACCTTCTTGTTGCCGACGAGGTCGAGCATCACCGAGGGCGCCTTGTAGCCCATTTCGAACGGCCGCTGGCCGACCAGCGCGGTCACCAGGCCTTCCTTGGCGATCGCCACCTCGTCGCCGATCGTGTCGGCGGCGCCGATGACGAACTCGTTCTTGGCGATCTTGTCGGCCATCGGCTTGAACAGGTCGCGATAGGGCTGCGGTGCGCCGAACAGCGGCCAGCCGCCCATGATGCCGAAGGCGTCGAGCTTCGGGTTGGCGGCGAGGATGTCGGTCATCGCCTGCACGCCCTTGGCGCCGTCGTCATTGGTGAACACCGGGCAGCCGGCGACTTCGGTCCAGCCGCCTTCGCCGGCAAGTGCCGCGAGGCCTTCCTTGCCCGACAGCGCATCGCGCATGCCTTGCGCGCGGCGCAGGATGTTGTCGGCCGCCGGATTGCCCTCGATGGTGCAGATCGTGCCGCCATTCGGCTTGGCCTTCTTGATGTACTCGCCGATCTTCTTGCCCATCAGGTAGTTGTCGGTGCCGAGATAGGTCTTGCGAAGGGCGGCGTCTTCCTTGGCAAGGTCGGCGTCGACCGTCATGATCGGGATCGACGGATTGGCGCTCTTGATCGTCTGCGCGATCAGCGGCGCGTTCGAGGGCGAGATCGCCATCGCCGCCGTGTCGGGCTTGCTCAGCATGTCCTGCACGATCTGCGCCTCGCCGGCTTCGTCCGAGGTCGATGCCGGGCCGGTGTAGAAGCATTCATATTCCGAGCTGGCGTTTTCCTTGTTCCACTTCTCGCAGCCCTGATGGATGGCTTCGAAGAACGGATTGTCGAGACCTTTCACGACGATGACGAGCTGTTTCTTGGCCAAAGCCGGCCCGGCGCCCAACGCCATGGCGGCGACGGCGGCAAGCAAAAGTGTTTTCCTCATATCAGTCCTCCCTTGAAACAGACGGACACCGCGTGCCCGCCACACTGATCAGCCCGGATGCGTAAGAACCATGACGAGCATCTCATGATGTTCGCGTCCTTCGCCGGGCTGATAAGCATTTGCCGATCCGTTTGCCCGAATGCTGGCGCAGCCGGATCCTTGACCTTCAAACCATCTGGCCGCCCTCCGCCGGATAGACGGACGAGGGGCAAGTCTTCCTCCGAGACTTAGCTAATATCGGCTTTTCGCCAGCGTCAATTCCTATTTGTCCTACAAAACCGATTTTTCGTCGAGTCTCGAAATTAATCGTCAGACAATTGATTGACGCCCTTGTCCGGTTTTGCCTAAATGCGTGGACGCGCCGTTCGGGAGGAGATGGACGGAGCTGAACGCGAGCGGCGCCGACAAAGGTCGGCGACAGCTGCGCCGTAAATGGGGAGGCATAAGGCTGGTGTCGGTTCTCGAACTCGCCAACATCTCGAAGCATTTCGGCGCCATCCAGGCGGTCAACGATGTATCGTTTTCGCTGGAGGCCGGCGAGGTCGTCGGCCTGATGGGCGACAACGGCGCCGGCAAGTCGACGCTGGTCAAGATGATCGCCGGCAATTTCCACCCGAGCCACGGCGCCATGCGGCTGGACGGCAAGGAGCTTGTCCTGCACAAGCCCGCGGACGCCCGCCAGCATGGCATCGAGATCGTCCACCAGGATCTCGCGCTCTGCAACAACCTGACGGCCGCGGCCAACGTCTATCTCGGCCGCGAGTTGCGCCGTGGCTTCGGTCCGCTCCGCATCCTCGACTATGGCGCCATGTACAAGCGCGCCGGCCAGCTTTTCGCCGAGCTGAAATCCGAAACGCGGCCACGCGACCTCGTCAAGCAGATGTCGGGCGGCCAGCGCCAGGCGGTGGCCATTGCCCGCACCATGCTGTCGCAGGCCAAGATCGTGCTGATGGATGAGCCGACGGCAGCGATTTCGGTCAGGCAGGTCGCCGAAGTGCTGAACCTCATCCGCCACCTGCGCGACCAGGGCATCGCCGTGGTGCTGATCAGCCACCGCATGCCCGACGTGTTCGACGTCGCCGACCGCGTCATCGTCATGCGGCGCGGCCGGAAGGTTGCCGACAAGAAAATCGCCTCAAGCTCGCCCGAGGAAGTCACCGGGCTGATCACCGGCGCCATCGAACAGGTTGCGTGATTGCGCGGAGCCTCGCGCCCCCGCCTCTCAGGAAAGGTCGATAATGGCAGCCACACTTGACCAGACGATCGCGCAGAAGCAGCACACCTTCCTGTCGCGGCTCTTCTCCAACCAGACCTTCTGGGTGGTGATCGCGGTCATCCTCGCCTGCCTGTTCCTGTCCGTCGCCACCGATTCCTTCGCCACGTCGAAGAACCTCTTCAACATCACGCGCAACGTCACCTTCATCGCCATCGTCGCGCTCGGCATGACTTTCGTCATCATCACCGGCGGCATCGATCTGTCGGTCGGCTCGGTGCTTTGCCTGTGCTCGATGGTGCTCGCCGTCACCATGCATGCCGGCTATTCGATCGAAGTGGGCATCCTGGCCTCGATCGCCACCGCGCTTGTGATCGGCGCCTTCAACGGCGTGCTCATCGCCTATCTCGGCTTCCCGCCTTTCGTGGTCACGCTCGGCATGCTGTCGGTGGCGCGCAGCCTTGCCATGGTCGCGTCCAACAACACGGTGGTCTTCCAGTTCGGACCGGACCATCAGAAGCTACTGGCGCTGGGCGGTGGCGCCTGGCTGTTCGGCATCGCCAATCCGGTGCTCTACATGATCATACTGGCACTGATCACCGGCTTCATCCTGCGCTTGACCAAGTTCGGGCGGCACATCTTCGCCATCGGCGGCAATGAGCATGCGGCGACGCTGACCGGCGTTCCCGTCAAGCAGATCAAGGTCGTCGTCTACATGATCTCGGCGCTGTCGGCAGGGATTGCCGGCATCATCCAGACCGGATGGCTGGGCGCCGTCACCACCAATCTCGGCAACGGCATGGAACTGCAGGTGATTGCCGCCACCGTCATCGGCGGCGCCAATCTCGCCGGCGGCGTCGGCACCGCGCTCGGCGCCATCGTCGGCGCCGCCCTCATCGAGGTGATCCGCAACAGCCTTGGCCTGCTCGGCATCAACGCCTTCTGGCAAGGCACTTTCATCGGCGGCGCGATCATCCTGGCGGTGCTGTTCGACCGCGTCCGCAACTTCCGCCGCAGTGACTAGAGCGCAACCTTCCCTTCTCCCGCAAGGGGAAAAGGGGACGCCCCCTATCGCTCAGTCTGAAAATCCATTCAGGCGCTTTGAGCGCAAGTTCCGCCGCGCCTACCCGCCTTGACGCGGCCGCGCCCCGGCCGCACTATCCTTGAGCAGGCGAAGGGAGGCCAGTCGCCTGCGGGAGGAACGATACCCATGACGGACGCGATCAGGCTCTATTGGGGCCGGTTCGGACATGTTTCCGTGCTGAATGTCGCCAACGACTTCGTCACCCATGCCCACGGCGAGGCGCATCTCATCATCTGGTTGGAAGGCACGGCGGGCGAAATGACCATCGGCCGCGAGACGGTACGGCTTGGGCCGGGCACGGCGGCCGGCATCAACTCGTTCCAGCCGCACAGCCACGCCCTTTCCCGCGACGGCAAGCCCGGCCTGTTCCTCGCCTTCTACATCGACCCCGATTGGGCGCGCCGGCGCCGCGACCTTCCGTCGTCGGCGCCGCTGTTCACGCAAGCCGCGATCACGCTGGAGCCTTGGCTGCATCAGGCGGCGGCGAACCTGCTCGATCACCTGACCGACAATGAGAGCATCGACGACGTCGCCAATTACGAGATCGAGCGTTTCATCGACAGCGTGCTCGACGCGGCCGAGACATCCGCGCCGCAGATAGCCCGCGCGCGCATCAACACGATGCTCGATTTCCGCGTCCGCAAGGCGATCCAACTGATGAAGGCCAATGTCTGCGAGCGCATCTCCTTCGACGACGTCGCCCGTTCGGTCGGCCTGTCCCGGCCGCATTTCTTCGCGCTGTTCAAGGAACAGACCAACCTGACGCCGAACGTCTACTGGAACACGCTGCGTATGGAGGAAGCCGTGCGCCAGCTGCAGTGGTCACAGGAGCCGCTGATCTCGGTCGCCTGCAATCTCGGCTTCACCACCCAGGGCAATTTCTCGCGCTTCTTCCGCGACCATGTCGGCGTGCCGCCGACGCTCTACCGCGAAGCCGCGAGAGCCATGTCTTGACCGCCTTTGCGGGCTGATCCGTCGCCACATTTTCCGACTGGTTGATACGCACTCAAGACGCATTGATAAGCGCCGGCCCGTCGGCCGCCCTAGCCTGCTCCCGATCTTTGCAAGGGAGCCAGTCTATGGCGAAAGTCACCATTTCCAGCGTCATCGATGCGCCGGTCGAGCAGGTCTGGGCGCACATCCGCGACTTCAACGGCCTGCCGAACTGGCATCCGCGCATGGTGGAAAGCCATATCGAGGACGGCAAGGACGCCACCGCGATCGGCTGCGTGCGCAACTTCCAACTGGTCAGCGGCGCTCGGCTGCGCGAAAAGCTGCTCGACTTCTCCGACGACAATTTCCTGGTCAGCTACTCGATCCTGGAAACGCCGCAGCCGCTGACCAATCACAAGGCGACGCTGCAGTTGCGGCGCGTCACCGACGGTAACCGCACCTATGCCGAATGGACGGCGAGCTTCGACGCAGCACCGGAGGAAGCCGACAAGCTGGCCGAGGGCATGGGCGCGAATGTCTTCCAGGGCGGCTTCAACGCCTTGAAAAGCCATTTCGCTGGCAACAGCTGAACCGGGAGCGCGCCATGTCGCTTGCGCTGCAAACTTTTTCGAGCGTGAAAGACGCCAACGCCGCCTTGCGTGCCGCCGGCACGCGTTATCTCGGCGGCGGCACGCTGGTGATCCGCGCCGCCAATGAAGGCGACGTTTCCATCTCCAGCCTGATCCGTGTCAATGATCCCGGCCTTTCGCAGATCGCGGTTTCCGGCGCCAAGGTCCGGCTCGGCGCTTCGGTCACCATGGCAGCGATTGCCCGCCACCCCGAGCTTGCCGCGCTCGCGCCTGCCGCGCGCTCTGTCGGCGGGCCTGCGATCCGCAACATGGCAACCGTCGGCGGCAATCTGTTCGTCCCTGCCCCTTACGGCGATTTCGCCGTCGCGCTGCTGGCGCTGGACGCGACCGTCGTCACCGAAGACGGCGAACTGGCAGTCGAGACCTTCCTGGCCGGCCGCGATACCAGCCGCGCCATCGTCACCGCTGCCACCTTTTCATTGCCCAAGGCTGAAAGCTTCCGCTTCCTGAAAGTATCGCGCGTCAAGCCGAAGGGTGTGTCTGTGCTGAGCATCGCCGCGCTTCTGGAACTCGCACCGGACGGCACGGTGACCTCGGCGCGCATCGCGCTGGGCTGCATGGCCGATCGGCCGATCCGCGCTTTAGCGACCGAGAAGGCGCTGCTCGGCTGCAAGCTCACGCCGCAGGAGATCGCGCCGGCGCTGGTGGCCGCGAGCGAAGGCATCGCGCCGATCACCGATCCGATCGCCAGCGCTTGGTATCGCGCCGAGGTTCTGCCGGTCCATCTCGGCCGGCTGCTGCTTGACTAATATCCGTGGGGGACGCGCGTCTGTCCGGCCGATCCGGGCAGGCACGCAGGGAGGAAAAATGGCAAAAGTACCTGTCCAATTCACACTCAACGGTTCTGAAAAAGCCGAGTTCGTCGAAAGCGGCGCGACGCTGCTCCACGCGCTGCGCGACAAGATCGGCGACACATCGCCCAAGGGCGGCTGCCACCAGGGCACCTGCGGCGCCTGTTCGGTCATCATCGACGGCGAACTCAGGCTCTCCTGCCTGACGCTGGCCGAAACCTGCGGCGGCGCTGACATCAAGACGACCGCCGGCCTTGCCGAAGGCGGCGTGCTTCATCCGCTGCAGCGCGCTTTCCTCGATGCCTTCGCCACGCAATGCGGCTTCTGCACGCCGGGCATGATCATGGCGGCAAAAGTGCTGCTCGACCGCACGCCGAACCCGAGCCGCGAGGATGTGGTCGAGGCGCTGTCCGGCAACATCTGCCGCTGCACCGGCTATGAGCCGATCATCCAGGCGGTGCTGACCGCCGCGCGCGCCAACTCGCAGAACGCCGCCTGAGGGAACGAGCCATGGAACTGCGCAAGGACTATTTCGCCGATGTCCGCAAGGACGGCCTGCATGAGATCGGCCAGGGCCGCCCGCGGCTCGATTCCCCCGGACATGTCACCGGCAAGACTACCTATTTCGCCGACCGGAACTTCCCGGGCATGCTGCATCTGAAGATGGTGCGCAGCCCGCACCACCATGCCCGCATCCGCTCGATCGACACGTCGCAAGCGGAAAAGCATCCGGGCGTGGTCAAGGTGCTGACCGCCAGGGACGTGCCGCACAATGTCTACACCATCCTGATCCTGATCCAGATCGGCCCCGAGGACGAGACGGTGCTGGCCGACGGCAAGGTGCGCTGGAAGGGCGAGGCGGTGGTGGCGGTGCTGGCCGAGACCGAGCGCGCGGCGCAGGAAGCCGCTGCCAAGGTCAAGGTCGAGTACGAGGTGCTGCCGGCCGTCTTCGACATGGAAGAAGCGCTGAAGCCCGGTGCGCCGTTGGTCAACGAATACCACGGCCAGAACTATTACCTCTACGACAGCGGCGAATGCCGCAAGGTGCGCTTCGGCGACGTCGAGGCGGGCTTCGCCGAGGCCGATCACATCCTTGAACAGAGCTACCAGTCCTCGCCGATCGAGCACGCGCCGACCGAGACCACCGGCTGCGTGGTGGCGCCTGAGGGTAATGACCGCTTCACCTGCTACACCAACACGCAGGCGATGTTCTTCACCCTCGACAACACCTCGATCATCCTGCAGATGCCGGGCAGCAAGCTCCACTTCGTCGGCGGCACCGTCGGCGGCGGCTTCGGCGGCAAGGTCGACGTCATCGTCGAGCCGATCGCCATCCTCGCCGCCAAGCTAACCGGACGCCCGGTCTGTTTTATCTACAGCCGTGAGGAGGAGATGCAGATCTCCTCGCCGCGCGCGGCCGAGAAGGTCGTCATCAAGGACGGCTTGATGAAGGACGGCCGCTTCGTTGCGCGCAAGGTGACCGGCTACACCGATGCCGGCGCCTATTCGCGCCACTCGCCCTACGGCGCGCAGAAGGGCGCGGCGCACTATCCCGGGCCCTACACGATCCCGAATGTCTGGATCGACACCTACTGCGTCTACACCAACCGCACCCCCTCCTCCGCCATGCGCGGCTTCGGCGTCACCATCGGCGACTTCGCGCTGGAGGTGCAGATGGACAAGCTGGCCCGGCTGATCGGCATGGATCCGCTCGAATTCCGCTTCATCAACGCCTATCGCGACGGCGACATGAAGGCGCATCGCCAGCCGACCGAGGGTGCGGCGCTGATCGAATGCATGCAGGAAGCCTCGCGCGCCGCGAACTGGCCGGTGGCGGAGAAATACATGGCGATGTCCTCCTACAAGAACGGAGCTTGAGATGGCGATCCGGCGTGGACGCGGCGTCGCCGCGATCAACTATCCGACCGGCATGAACCTCGGCGGCGATCCGACCCAGGCGCTGGTCCATTCGACGCCGACCGGCAATTTCATGGTGACGCTCTCCAGTGTCGATCTCGGCCAGGGCATGAAGCAGATCATGGCGCAGATCTGCGCCGAGACGATCGGCGTGCTGACCGACCGCGTCATCATCGACACCGCCGACACCGACACCGGTCCGCACTGCATGGGCACTTTCGCCTCGCGCGGCACGCACCGCGCCGGCAATGCCGTCATCCAGGCCGCCAAGGAAGCCCGTCAGGTGATGCTGGAAGTGGCCGCCGAAGAGCTGGAGGTGAACGCTTCCGACCTCGAAACCGACGGCGAAGGCAACATTCTGGTCAAAGGCGCGCCGCAGAAATCGATCTCGATCTTCGATGTCGCCCTGTCGGCGCATTTCAAGCGCGGCCGCTCGATCTCGGGCCGCGGCATGTTCCTGATCCCGCGCTCCTACCCGGAGAAGGAGACCGGCGCGATGAAGCCCTCCACCTGCTACGCCCATGCCTGCACGGTGGCCGAGGTCGAGGTCGACGACGAGACCGGCGAAGTAACGGTGCTGACGGTCAAGAACGTCTTCGAGATCGGCCGCGCGCTCAATCCGAAGATGGTCGAGCAGCAGCTGGTCGGCGGCTCCTGGATGGGAATCAGCCACGCGCTCTACGAGACGACCGAACCCTATTATCCGAACCGCGACCATGGCGGCACCGACTTCAACCAGTATCTGATGCCCGGTCCCGGCGACCTGGCCGAGACCGAGATCATCGTGCTGGAGCGCCCTTCCGCCGATGGGCCGTTCGGCGCCAAGGGGCCGGGCGAGATGTGCGCCAACCCGCAAATCCCGGCCGTCGCCAATGCCGTCTTCGACGCGGTCGGCGTGCGCATCGACACGCTGCCGATCACGCCGGAGCGCATCCTGCGCGCGCTGAAGGCGCAGGCGGCGGGCTGAGGGGAAGATGACCAGCGCCGACGCCATTGAGGTCGCGGCTTCGCCGGAGGCGATAGCAGCGCGCCTTGCCGCCTCGCGCTATCTGGCCGACGACAGCCTTGCCACCGCGATCTTCCTAGCGATCCGCCTGGGCAAGCCGCTGCTGCTCGAGGGCGCGCCGGGCGTCGGCAAGACCGAAGCCGCGAAGGCGGTCGCCGAACTCCTCGGCCGCGAGCTGGTGCGCCTGCAATGCTATGAAGGCATCGACGCCGGGCATGCGCTTTACGAGTGGAACTACCAGCGCCAGCTGCTCGCCATCCGCCATGCCGGCGAGCACGAGATCGACATCTATGACGACCGCTTCCTGATCGCCCGGCCGCTGCTGCAAGTTTTGCGGGCGCCGGAGCAACGCGTGCTTCTGGTCGACGAGATCGACCGGTCCGACCACGAGTTCGAGGCGTTGCTGCTCGAATTCCTTTCCGACTTCCAGATCAGCATTCCCGAGCGCGGCACGATTCGCGCCGCGGCGCAGCCCATCGTCATCCTGACCTCGAACCGCACCCGCGAGCTTGCCGAGGCGCTGCGCAGGCGCTGCGTCTATCACTGGATCGGCTATCCCGACGCCCAGCGCGAGGCCGAGATCATCATGCTGCGCTCGGGCCACGTCGCCGAAGCGACGGCGCGCGCGGTGGCCAATGCCGTGCAGGAAATCCGCGCACGCCCGCTGGCGAAACCGCCGGGCATTGCCGAAGCGGTCGAATGGGCGAATGCCGCGACCATCCTCGAAAAAGGCGGCAGCCCGTGGCCGGAGGCCTTCCGCCGAGCCATCGGCGTGCTGATCAAGGACGAGGAGGATTTTTCGGCGATCGCGCCGGAGCTGGGGAGGATTGTCGAGGAGGCGCTGGGGTGATGAGCAATCGGCATTGCGCGCCTATCTCTCAGCGCTGGCGGGACAGCGCCCCCCTCTGTCCTGCCGGACATCTCCCCCACGAGGGGGGAGATTAGCAGCGTTGGCGCGCCGCTCAATTCTGT
>NZ_VFTM01000055.1:0-27244 GCF_006439555.1 Mesorhizobium sp. B3-1-6
GCGACGGTGACGGACGCCGATGGCGACACCGCCTCCACCGGCGCCATCAACATCGGCGGCGCCGTCACCTTCCTCGATGACGGCCCCACAGCAGTCGCGCCTGACTATGCCGTGTTGGCGAACGGTGCAGGTCATTCGGCCACGTTTGCCCTCGACGCAGACCACACGCTGACCAACAACTACGGGGCGGACGGCGCCGGCACGGCGATTTTCGCGGCGTCTCTCGATGGCGCGGACAGCGGCCTGACTTCGGGCGGCGCCCACATCATCTACGACGTGTCCGCGGACGGTCATACCCTGTATGGAAATGCCAACGGGGTGGCGGTGTTCACGGTCTCGCTCGACGCCCAGAACGCCAACTATACTGTGGCCATGAACGGAACGGTCGACAGCCTGACGCAGGTGACTTTCTCCAACGGCTCGTATGATTTCGACGGCGGCAACGGCGCCTGGGCCGGCTTCGTACCCACCGGTCAGAAGAACTCCGGCACCCCGGTCGACGATAATTCGCAGGACGTGCTTTTCACGCCTTTCGGCACCGGCACGACCATCAACGGCAACGCGAACTCCTTCGGTGTCGGCGGTGGCGCCGGCGGGCAGAACATCGGCGCGGGCGAAGGCATCCGGGTCGACTTCGTCCAGGATTTGACCGGCAACACGATGGGATCCGGCGGCTATGGCGTCGTCGCCAACCGCGACCACGTGTTCGACAATCACTATACCGCCAACGGCGCCACCTTCACCTTTGGCGACGGAAACACCAACACCGTGCTTCAAATCACGGCCAAGGACGACAACGCCACGACGGGTACCGACAACAACAAGGTCGTTGGGGACGGTGCACTCGATTCGGTCACGTCGGTCGCGATCGCGTATGACGGGCAGACGCAGATCGTCGATTTCGCGACCATCGGCACCAACGCAACGACATACACGGTTGGTAGTCCGGGTGGGCTGACGGACAGAACCTACACGGTTCACTTCGTCGATGTGGATCCCACCGCCGCAGTTCATTATGCCGCTCAGATAACAGGTATAATGGACGACCATGTTTCCGTCTCAACGTTCACGGCCGACGGCTACAACAGCCTGGAATTGTTGAACACGAGCGGCGACGACTTCGCCATCACCGGGTTCGGCGCAGCCGTTCAGAGCACCAACCCCGTCAACTTCAATCTGCCGATCCAGATCGTGGACGCGGACGGTGACCTGGCGACAAGTCTGATCGGCGTGACGCTGAGCGGGAACCCGATTGCGGATCACTCGGCGGACGCCGCCGGCGCTTCGCATATCTACACGTCGACGGCGGCGGCGCCCGATATCATCGGGTCTGCTTTCGACGACACCATCACCGGCAACGATGTCGGGAACATGCTGTATGGCGGAGGCGGAGTCGACAATTTGAGTGGAGCGGGCGGCAACGACACGCTAGTCGGCGGCGCCGGCAACGATACGCTCAATGGCGGGGCCGGCAACGACCTGCTCGTCGGCGGTGCTGGGCAGGACACGCTGACGGGCGGCACCGGCGCCGACACGTTCAGGCTCGACCACCTCGACATCAAGGATCTCATCACCGACTACAAGGGTGCCGAAGGCGACAAGATCGACCTATCGTCGCTGTTCGAGACCGCGCCGGGAGGCAACATCGCCGACTACGTGCACTATGACGCCGGCACGAAGACGCTGAGCGTCGACACCAACGGCGCGGCCGGCGGCGCGACTTTCGTGGACGTGGCGCAACTGACGAACACGCCTGCCGCCGGCACGATCAACATTCTCTATGACGACTCGAACCATCAACAGCATACGGCCACGATTTAGCACTTATGCGTGGCCACGCTTCCATGCTAAGCATTAGCAACGCATGAATTCGCAATTCGAAGAGGGGCTTACATGAAACGTTCCGTAAGATTGCTGGCTTCGGCCGCGGCGCTGCTGCTGGCCGGATCGACGGGCTTCGCCGCCGACATCATCGGCGAGCCGGCGGTGAATTATTGCCGCACCGTCGGCACATCGGACCTGGTGCTGACCGACAACATGGTCGAGCTCAAGGACCATGTGGTGAAGCTGATGGACGAATCGGTCGCCGTCGCCAACAGCCCGGAATGGATCAACTCGTCGCGCCCCGCCTTCGTCTGGGCGTCGGAAGCCAAGGTCGCCTGCGGCATGGCCTATGGCTACCTCAAGACGAACTACAAGGACGAAGACACGCTCAACAAATGCGAGTGCTTCCACGACCGCATGGTCGAATATATGCATTGAGCTGACGGGCAAGCGGACGCCGACTGGCTGCGATGGCGGCTGACGGAAAGCCAGTCAAGGCGATCGCGCTAGATCGTTTCATCGTTTCACGGAAACGGCGAAACGATCTATCTCGTTGTTTTGACGCAATTCCGAACGGAAAACCGCTACGCACTTTTCCTGGAATTGCTTTGGCGGTCGCCTTGCTTGGTCTCGGTCAAACATCTGTCCACGCCAACTGGCTGGAACGGCCGCAGCCGTTGAGGGCGCGGCCGGCGCACTGCGCTGCGGCGCCGGAGCGGACCCGCGAGACATTCAAGGCATTCGCCACCTGCCAGGCGTCGCTCTACGGCCTCGAGCCGGTGCTGGCGCATGCGGTGATGGAGATCGAAAGCGGCTTCGATCCTGGCGTGCGCGGCGCCGATGGCGAAGTCGGCCTGATGCAGGTGATGCCGGCAACGGCGCGGATGCTCGGCTTTCGCGGTTCGCTCGACGAGCTTGGCGAGCCTGCCACCAACATCGCGCTCGGCGTCAGATATCTGGCGCAGGCAAATAGGCTCTCCGCGGGCGATCTTTGCACCACCGTGATGAAATACCGGGCCGGGCACGGGGAAACCCGCTTCTCGGTCCGCTCGGTCAACTACTGCCAGCGCGCACGCGCGATCCTGGCACGGGAAGGCCTCGATGTGGCCGGGCCGCTGCCGGTGGCGACGATCGGATTCTCCGACGTCTCGACGATCGGCTTCTCCGACGCTTCCATGGACGGCGCGGTCACCGGCCAGGAGAAACGCGTGTGCGTGCGCCGATCGTTCGTGCCCGGGCCGCGCTACATGAAATGCGCCGAGTATCGCAGCCCGGCGCAAGCAAGGGCGATACAGGCGCTGAGAGCGCGGCTCTTCGATGGCTAAACCATGACGCAAGAATCACGGGACGGCCAAGCAAGCAAGACGGTAAGGTCGGTTGAAGACAGACCGGGGCAAATACCTGGCGGCATATGGGTGGAAGCATCATGAAAGTTGAGCGACACGATCCGGACCTGAAGCGCGCCGCGCCGAAACGGATCGTTGCGGCGCGCTTCAGGTCTTTGTCGGATGCATGTCGTCTCCCCAAAACCGGGACCACTTTTGGGCGACATGCATTGGGGGCGATCGCTCTGGGGCTCGTGGCGACGCTGTGCGGATGCCAGTCCAAGAGCGGCGCGTCGGATGTGCTCGATCCATCGGCGATTACGGCACCCGCGGGCCAGGCTGGCACTCCGGCGGCGTCCGCCCAGCAGGCAAGCGGTCAAACTTTGGCCAGCGCGACGTCGGGCGGCCCGACCTCGGCCGCCGCCGCCAAGGCCCAGCTGACGCTCGGCGCGGGACCGACCAAGGTGGCCATGCTGCTGCCGCTTTCGGCACCCGGCAGCACGGGTGAGAACGGCCGGAAAATGTATGACGGCGCGCGGCTGGCGATGGCCGACCTCGGCGACAAGCTTTTGACGCTGACGATCGAGGATACGCGCGGCGACAGCGGCTACGCCAAGGACCTCGCGGTGAAGGCGATCACCTCGGGCACGGCGAAGGTCGTCATCGGGCCGTCCGAGCTTGCGGCGGCGCAGCACCTTGCCAAGCTCTCCGGCTCGAAGCGGCCGCCGGTGCTGGCGTTGGCCGACAATTTCGCCGGCGGCCCCGGCGTCTATTCGGTAAGGCTCAGCGAAGCCGACAGCGCCGCCGCGGGCGCGGCGGCGATCGCCAGCAAGGGCGCCAGGAAATTCGTGCTGATGGTGCCTTCGGGCGCGGATTCGAGCCCCATCGAATCCCGTGTCGCCAACGCGCTCAGCATCTATGGCGCCACGCTTGCGGTAACGCTGCCCTATTCGGCGACGGATGGCGGCGCCAAGGTGGTGTCAGACATGGGCTCGCTGGTCGAGGCGCCCGACGCGGTG
The DNA here is from genome assembly GCF_006439555.1 of Mesorhizobium sp. B3-1-6. NCBI lineage: Bacteria > Pseudomonadati > Pseudomonadota > Alphaproteobacteria > Hyphomicrobiales > Phyllobacteriaceae > Mesorhizobium > Mesorhizobium sp. B3-1-6. Next base: position 4,169 of record NZ_VFTM01000055.1, read on the forward strand.
GTCGTCGCCTGCGGCGACGGCAGCCCTATCGCCGTGCTCTCGGCGCTGAAGGCAAAAGGCATTCCCGGCAAGGCGGTGACGCTGATCGGCACCGACCGCTGGCTCGAGCGGCCAATGGATCCGCTCTATGAGGGCGCCTATATCGCGACGCTCGACGAGGGCGAGACCGGGCCGATCGCCGACCGCTTCAAGGCGACCTACAAGTACCAGCCGGACGTCAACGTTGCCTATGCCTACGACATGGTGGCGCTGAGCGCTGGCATAGCGAGCTCGGCCGGCCCCGACGGCTTCAGCAAGCGGGTGCTGGAGAACGCGACCGGCTTCCGCGGCTCGACCGGCCTCTTCCGCTTCCGCAGCGACGGCTCGAGCCAACGGTCGATGCCTTTCTTCAAGGTGGAGAAGGGCCAGCTTAAGCTGGTGGAGAAGCAGACGGCGGGGTTTTGAAGGGGGCGAGCTCAGTTGAGCTGCTGCAGGATCCCGGAACTGGTTGCAACCATTAGTGCGTAATACATCTGCAAAGCTATCGCGCAGATGGCAGCAGCCGAAATCGGCACGCCGAACGGCACGACGCCCTTACGGTCCAGGTGTTGCACGTAGTGGCGGAACATGCCTGCGGGTAGAAGAAAAGGATTCTTGACCACGGCCGCGGTGGCGATGGCGAAAGCCAGCAGCAGTACTGAAAATACGACCAGGTCGGTTCCGCCAATCAGAAATGGCATAACGCTCATCAGCTTGACGTCGCCTGCGCCAACCTTGCGCAGAAGCCAGAACGGAAAGAGCGCGGCGAAAAGGATCACGCCGCCGATCGCGCTGATGCCCATTTCCAACCACGACCCGGTCTGCAATGCATGGAAATGCAGTGTTCCCAGACCGAGGCAGAGCAACAGCAGTACATCACGGTTCGAGATGCGCTGCGTAGAAAAATCAGTCCAGGCGACACGCCCGAGCAACAGGATTGCCAGTCCCTTGAAGATGAGCGAAGCGGCGAGCAAAAGGCTCATGACCGCTCGATGTTCCGTACGCTGGAGGACAGGAGCTTCAGATTGTTGGCCACGGTCGGATCGTTGGGCGCGAGCTCATAGGCCTTGAGGAAGTTGGTGCGCGCATCCTGCAGCTTGCCACGCAGCAGATAGGAATAGCCGACGTTGTTGTAATATTCCGGCGTGGCGCCGAGCAGACGATAGGCCCTAGCATAAGCCATGTCAGCCAGATCGAAGCGCCGGATACGGTCGCAGGACGCGGCAAGGCCAAGCCAGGCGACGCCGTCATTCGGTGCCAGCCGGGTTGCCTTGTAGAACAAGGCACCGGCGTTGCCGTAGTTTTCCGAGCGGAATTGGGTCTTGGCCTCGGTGACCGCTTGGTCGGAGGCATAGTAGTCGACATCGCTGACGGTCTTCAGCCCATCGAAGGCATCGCCGAATGCAGTGTAGTCGCCCTTGGCCGGCTCGTTGGTGCGCACGACACCGTCGGCGAGGTCTTTCGTCTGGCAGCCTGCAAGAAAAATAAGCAGCAGGCTGATCGCTAATGCGAGGCGCTTTGGCCGTGTCATAGTGTGTCCCACGAGTCCCCGACTTTGTTTTAAAGCCTATTCATACGACCGACTAGAAGAAAATGCCTCTCATGCGAATGATCACCGGCAAAAGAACGATCATCAGCACCACGGGAAAGATACAGACGCCGAGCGGGATCATCATCTTGACGGGCAGCGCATTGGCTTTCTCCTCCGCGTAGAAGATACGCTGCGTGCGCATTTCGTCGCTGTACACACGAAGGGCCTCAGTCAGGCTGGTGCCAAGTTCTTCCGACTGCCGAAACAGTACGGCAAGCGAACGCGCCTCGTCGAGGCCGATGCGGTCCGCAAGCTCGCGCAGTGCATCGCGCAGCGGCTTGCCGGCACGCAGCTGCAGATTCATGATCGAGAGCTGGATACCCAACCATTTGTGGGTGCCCGCCATTTCCTGGCTCACGCGCTCGACCGCCGCTTCCAGGCTCATGCCGGCGTCGGCGCAGGTGATCATCATGTCCATGAAATCGGGGAAGCCGCGGCGGTAGGTCTGTTTCTGCGCGTTCTCGAATCGATCGAGCGCGATGCTTGGAATGACCAGACAAGCGAGACCGAACAGGGCAGCGCCAGCGAACAATATGAAGCCTGGGATTTCCGGCGGGACCGCGGCGACCAGTCCGGCATAACACCCGAGAAAACCGATGGCGACGGCTGCGATGCGCGACAAGGTGTAGAGGACCGGCGCGCTGGAATAATAGAATCCTGCTCGAAAAAGCCGTGCTTCGAGCGCATTTGGCTCGCCGCGTTCCTTCTCGAGCGCGCGGAAATAGGCGTCGACGGGTCGCTGCGCCGCAATCTTGACGAGTTGCTGCTGAGCGTCCAGCGAACGCCTGTTCAGTCCTCCTTCCGACAGCAGGCTTTCGCCGACTAGCTTGCGAGTCTGAAAGGCAGGCAGGAAGACCAGCCCGCCGAACAGGAACAGCGCCATCGCCGCCAGAAAAACCGTAAGCGAGATGAGAAGCCCAGAACTCAGGATGTTCGAAACGACGTTGATAACCCGCTCCTATCAGAAATCGAAGTTGATCATACGATACATGATGAAGTCACCGAGCAGAGCCCACACACCGAAGATCGTGAACACTGGGAAGATAAGCGGGTTACCCCAGACCGCTCCATAATAACTCGGGGCAGAAAGCCAAAGGATCGCGAACATGACGAGCGGGAAGAGCGAGATGAACCATGCCGAGAAACGGCCCTCGGCAGAGAGTGCCCTGATCTTCAGCCGGAGCTTTTGCCGCTCACGCAGCACGGCCGACAGATTTGCAAGGATCTCTGTGAGATTGCCACCGGTCTTGGACTGAATTGAAAGCGACACTGAAAGGAGATGCAGTCCTTCAAAGCCGACACGCTCCGAGAGCTTTCGCGCCGCCTGCTCGATGCTCAATCCGAAGGTGATTTCGTCGGAAACGATGCCGAATTCGGTGCCGAGCGGGTCAGGCATTTCGCGCGCTACAAGACCAACCGCTACCGAGACTGGGTGACCGGCGCGCAGCGAACGCACGATCATGTCGAGCGCATTGGGCAATTGCTTGGCGAATTTCATGATCCGCTTGTCGCGGGTCCGGCGAAGGAAGAGGATCGGTAGGACGAAGCCAACAACAACGAAGGCGGCGAAGGCGGCGATTGCCGAAAGTCCCGCCAGCAGCTTGAGGAGCAATGCCACAACCAGTCCTGCCAAAATGAAGATGGCGGCAAATGTCAACGGATTTCCGGTGATGCCCGACTGCGTGTACAGCCGGTTCAGTGCGACCGCGCCAAAAATGTAGTCGCCGGAGTCTGTCAGACCACGTTCGCGCAGCAAACCTTGCAAGGTCTGCTCTGCAGGCGCTTCATCAGTCAGGCGTTTCAGCCGCCGATTGATGGTGCCAGCTCGCGTGCGGCCGCTGGAATAGGAAACGAAAAGCGCTTCGGCCGCGAGGATGACGGAAGCCGCTGCCAACACATAGATAAAGTAGATTAGGGTCTGGCCGGTCAGCATTAGAGCGGAACCTGCGGGTTGAAAGCATCCTTGCCGAAATGAAGGCCAAGGGTTGCCGCTTCCTGGGCAAAGCGCGGGCGGATGCCGGTGGCGCGGAATTCGCCGATGATCTGGCCATCCGCCCCAATATCACGGCGGACAAAGTGATAGAGTTCCTGCAACTGGACGACATTGCCCTCCATGCCGGTCAGTTCCGAAATCGAAATAACCCGCCGGCCGCCATCGGAGAGGCGCTGCGTCTGCACGATAATGTCGATGGCCGAAGCGATCTGTGCTCGGATGGATTCGTGGGTCATCGGCATACCTGCCATGCCGACCATCTGTTCCAGGCGCGAGAGCGCGTCGCGTGGCGTATTGGCGTGGATGGTGGTCATCGACCCTTCGTGGCCGGTGTTCATGGCCTGAAGCATGTCGAAGGCCTCCTCGCCGCGCACCTCGCCGACGATGATGCGGTCCGGCCGCATACGCAGCGCATTCTTGACCAGTTCGCGCTGGCGCACCTCGCCCTTGCCCTCGACATTGGGCGGGCGCGTCTCCAGCCTGCCGACATGCGGCTGCTGCAATTGCAGCTCGGCCGCGTCCTCGATGGTGATCATCCGCTCCTTGGCCGGAATGTAGCTCGACAGCGCGTTGAGCAAGGTCGTCTTGCCGCTGCCGGTGCCGCCCGAGACCAGGATCGACTTGCGTGATTGCACCGCGATTCGCAGCAGATCGACCATTGGCTGCCGGATCGAATTGAAGGCCATCAGGCGTTCGAGCGAATATGGATTCTTGGAGAATTTACGGATCGATACCAACGGGCCGTCGACCGAGATCGGTCGCACGGCGATGTTGACGCGTGAGCCGTCTTCGAGGCGGGCGTCGACCATCGGCGCGGATTCATCGACTCGACGGCCAATAGCCGAGACGATCTTATTGACGACGCGCAGCAGATGCGCCTCGTCACGGAACCGGATCGAGGTTTCCTCGAGCACGCCCCGCCGCTCGATGAAGACGTGGTTGTGGGTATTGATCAGAATGTCGGCGATCGAATCGTCCTTGAGCAGCGGCTCGATCGGTCCGAGACCCAGCATCTCGTCAGCCGTATCGCTGGTCAGTTGATCCAATTCGCGCGCGTTGAGCGGTACATTGCGAGCGCGAACGAATTCGCGAACGATCGGCCTGATCTCATTCAGGATCTCGTCCTTGGACGCATTTTCCAGAGCCGTCAGGTTGAAGCGGTCGATCAGGTGACGATGCAGTTCCACCTTGAGCGTCAGGAAATCGTCATTTTGTTCGACTTCTGCCGCAGGGACGGTCGCCGCTCCATTCAGCCCCTTGACAACAGCCGCTGGCTGCAGCGCCCGCTGCTCACTCTGTCCTTTGATGAAGCGACCCAACATGCCGCGCGAGCCCCCTGCCAAATCCCCACGATCGAAACTAAGCGTTAACCACGAGACGCACAAGCAGCTAGCAGGCCGGAAGCGTGTGTTACTTGCAACATAGTTAAAAAATTAAGTTCCGATAAAACTGTTTCACTTTCACCATGCCGTAAGAATGCCGACCAAAGTCCTAGGACCTTTGCCCACCAAGTAAGGACAAAGGTCGCTAACCCATTAGATATAATAAATTATGTAGGCCTTCTAATTCGTCAACGGAAAGGCGTAACCGTGGCCGAATTGTGAATGAATGGTTAAGACGGCTTGAAAAGCGAGGCGAATCAAGCTGTTGTCCAAACTTAAATCCTCGCCTCTCAGGTATTGAAAGGTTAAGGGACTGTTAATCCGTTTGACTCTGCTTTTTCACGCGACCTAGGATTGAACGTGACGGGGGATGCTTGGGTATGGGGTTCATCCTTAGGCTCGTCTCGTCGGGTTCAAACCTCCAAAGGGAGAAATTGGCATGAAGAAGCTCATGACGATGACCCGGCAGTTCCGCGACGATGAAAACGGCGCTGCTATGGTCGAATATTCCATCCTCGTCGGCATTATTGCCGGTGCGGCGATCCTGGCGATCGTTGCAATCGGTCTCTGGGTCAGCGGACGTTTCGGCGGCCTCTGCGACATTCTGAACGGCAAGGGCTCGACGGGCACCGCTGGTACGTTCGGTACCTGCGTCAAGGGCACCGGCGTCGGCACCTGATGGTTATTCCTCTGGCCCGGACCCTCAGGTCCGGGCCAGAGACTGACCAAAGGAGAATTCAATGGAAAAGCTTATCAGCATAGCTAAGCAGTTCCGCGATGACCAAAATGGCGCTGCCATGGTCGAATATTCGATCCTGGTCGGCATCATCGCCGGCGCGGCGATCCTAGCGATCGTCGCAATCGGTCTGTGGGTCAGCGGCCGCTTCGGCGGCCTGTGCGACATTCTCGACGGCAAGGGCTCCACTGGCACCGCTGGTACTTTCGGTACCTGCGTCAAGGGCACGGGCGTCGGCACCTGATGTTAATCCCAGGCCCGGGTCCTCAGGCCCGGGCCTGGCACTACGCCGCTATGGGCTGATGCGGCAGATCATAGGAAGCCTTTTTGGGGTGGGCTTATGCGCGCTAACACTGTCATCATGATTGTCCTCGCCTGCGTATTTGGCGTTCTAGCAGTTGTGCTAGCCAACATCTGGCTCGCCGACCAGCGAAACGCGATGGCCCAGACCGATAATGTCAAGCGCGACACGGTGGTGGTGGCAGCGGCGGCGTTGAAGTTCGGCGACACGCTGACTGCCGACAAGCTTCAGGAAATTGCCTGGCCAGCGGGCGCCGTTCCAGCCGGAGCTTTCAGGACGACCAAGGACCTGCTGGCGGGTCAAGGCAGCAAGCAAGCGCTGCAAGCAATCGGCGTCAACGAGCCTGTTCTGGCCGGCAAGATCACAGGCCCGGGCCAACGCGCAACGCTTTCGGCGGTGCTTGGCGAAGGCATGAAGGCTGTTTCCATCAGAGTCAATGACGTGCTGGGCGTGGCCGGTTTTGTCTTTCCCGGCGACCGGGTTGACATTCTGCTGACCCGTACTACCCAGGACGACGGCGGCGCGCCAAAGAGTTTTGTCGATGTGCTGCTGCAGAGCGTCAAGGTTCTTGCCGTCGACCAGGTTGCCGACGAGAGCAAGGATAGCCCGACGGTCGTCAAGGCAGTCACCGTCGAAGTCAACACCAAGGATGCGCAGAAGCTAACCCTGGCTGCTGGCGCTGGCCAATTGTCGCTGGCGCTTCGCCAAGCCGCTGCCGGCAATGGCGAGACGACTGAGCGTGTTACGCTTTCAGATTTGACCGGCGACACCCCGGAAGATGTTGCCAAGAGGCAGGCCGAGCTCGACAGGCAGAAGGCCGCCGACGCCGCAGCCGCGGCGGACCGCAAGCGCGCCGATGACGAGCGCAAGCGTTCGGACGAAAAGATCGCCGGTCTGGCCCAAGCCGTGGACCGGGTGGGCAGCCAGATCGACCAGTTGAGCAAGGTAAAGCCCGCACCTGCTGTTGCGCCCGCACCACAAACGCAGGAAGTTGTAAAGGAAGTGGTAAAATATGTGCAGCCGGAGCCGCCAGCCCGCGCTACAATAGGTGTCTTCCGAGGCGTGAAGCTCGAAACATACGACGTGCCCCGGCAGAGATAAGCGGCGCATTCGGATTAAGGGGATCCGGGTGGGTCCACAAAGGGGGACGACCTAGATGCGAATTTTTCGGGGATCACTGGCCGCCGCCGCTTTGGCCTGGTCCTGCATTTTGTTGGCGTTCAGCCCCGCGGTTCATGCCGCCGATCGCTTCATCGATGTGTCGAGTCCGTCGCTGCACCGCGTGTTCGTGCCCATTTCTCAATCCGCAACGATCCAGGTCAACGCCACGCTGGGCGATATCGTCGTCGGCGACGAGAAGATCGCCGATGCGCAGCCTATGACCGACAAGACGCTTTATATTATCGGCAAGAGCGTCGGCACCACCACGGTCAATCTCTTCTCCGAGGACAAGCGCTCGCTCGGCGCCATCCAGATCGAGGTCGGCCAGGATGTCAGCGACATGGCGGTCGCTATTCGCCAGGTGGCGCCAAGGGCTCGCATCGAGATCGGTTCCATCAACGGCAAGATCAGGCTTTCCGGCCATGTCAAGGACGCCGCAACGCTGGCGTCCATCGTGGAGGTCACCCAGCAATATGGTCCGGACGCGATCATCAATGCGGTGACGATCGATGACAGCGAGCAGGTCAATCTTTCGGTGCGCATCCTGGAAGCCAAACGCAATGCCGACCGCGATCTCGGGGTGTCCTTCAGGGGCGCAAATCGGAGCGGCAAAACCGCTTTTGGAACTGGTGATGCAACTGTGGATAAAGATGGAACGGTGCTTGGACCCGGCGACCTGGTCAGCGGGCTTCTGTCAGGCTCAAGCCCATTTGGGGCGCTGATCACGCGCATTATCGACAGCAACGTCAAAGTCGACCTGATTATCCAGGCGCTCGAGTCGAAAGGCGTCGTGCGATTGCTGGCCGAACCGAATCTGACCACGGTGTCCGGCGAGGTGGCCAGCTTCAACGCCGGTGGCGAAGTCCCAATCCGCAGCACCACCACCAATGGTGAAGTCCAGATCCAGTACAAACAATTCGGCGTCAATCTTAACTTCATCCCCGTCGTGCTCGACGACGGCAAGATACACATCAAGCTCTCGCCTGAAGTCAGCGACCTGACAGGGTTCACCCCCGCCGGTGACCCGATCTTCACCAATAGGAAGCTCTCGACCGTGGTCGAGTTGCGTGACGGCCAGAGTTTCGCGGTTGGGGGACTTCTGTCCAGCAAGAATACAAGGCTGCAGGACCAGGTGCCGTGGCTAGGCCAGGTACCGATCGTCGGCGCGCTGTTCAAAAATTCGAGCACGCAGAAGGAAGAGACCGAACTGGTCGTCATCGTCACGCCGCATCTCGTGCGGCCGGTGAAGCCGGGCGAGCAATTGGCGACGCCTTTTGACAAGACGAGGCCGGCGAACGACCCGGAGCTCATGCTGCTCGGCCAGCTCGAAGTCAGCAAGGACATGATCCGCATGTACGAGCATGGCGACGGCGTCACCGGCCCCTACGGCCACATGCTGGATGTCAAATCGAAGGACAAGCTGGTCTATGTCAAGAAATAAGCTTCTGCTCGTTCTTCTCGGCACCAGCCTGCTTGCCGGCTGCGCGGCCGACTATCTGAACAACTACGATACGATGACTTTGGCATCGGGGGACTCGCAGAAAGCCAACCAGCTGCTGCAGACGGTCGACCCATACAATCCGGTTTCGAACAACACGAAGATCGAAGGCGACGGCGCACGGTCCGTCGGAGCAGTCCAGCGGTACAGAATTCCGCCGCCTCCGCCGCCAACAACGAACATGACGGTCAACGTCGGTCCGAACACGCAGTGAACTGAACGAAAGGAAGCGGTGTATCGGGCAAGCGAGGAGCCCGACACGAAGGGTAAGGGTAGGCCATGCTGCGAACCATTCGCGCGTTCTGGCACGATCAGAGTGGATTAGCGTTGATCCTCGTCAGCATAATGCTGCCGGCGATCATCGGTTTGTCCGTGCTGGCGATCGACATGAGCCGGATGAACAATCTGCACAACGATCTGCAGAAGGGGACCGACGCGATGTCGATCGCCGCTGCTGCCGAACTTGATGGTCGCGCCGATTCCATCACCAGGGCGGACCGGGCCCTTGCCAATCTGGTCGCAAATAATTACGCCTTCGCCGGCACGTCTGGGGCCTACCAGACGCTAAAGGCCGCTGGCGTGACGCGGCGCTACCTGCGATCTCTCCCCGCCTCTGATGATCAACCTATTACCGCTGCCAATGTCATCACCGATGAGGTGGCGGGAGCGATTGAGGCGAGGTTCGTCGAGGTGCGGGTTACGCCGGTCGGATTTTTCGTGATGTTCCCGGCTTCTTTCAACAGCGGCAATGCCAACGACGATTCGATGAGCATCGGCGCGATCTCGGTCGCCGGCTTCGTGCGCGGGGTCTGCAATTTCACGCCGGTCTATATCTGCAACCCTTATGAAGGGACGGGGGACACCATCTATTCCGTTGCGGCCGACCCCGTAAAACGCCGCCGCCTGATCGAACTGCGCCAGCAGGGTGGCAATTCAGCGCAGAACTCGCCTGGCAACTATGGCTTCCTGCAGCCGCCCGGCGGCTCCGGCGGCGCCAACGCCATTCGCGACATGATCGCCAAGACCAGGTCGCAGGCCTGCTACAATTCGCGCGGCGTGCTGCTGAGGCCCGGCTTCATCGCGACGGTCCGTGACGCGCTCAACGTCCGCTTCGATGTCTACAACGGGTCGATGAACGGCAACAAGAACGACCCCGACTATGCACCTGGTGAAAATGTCAGGAAGGGCTACCAGTCAAATGGCAAGGGCAGCGGCAGCGCGTGCAATGCCGATATCGCCAGCCCCCCGGCCCCGACACAGTATGACGCCTTCCCGCGCGACAACTGCTTTTCCACGAGTTGCTCGATTGCCAGCGGACGGGTAGGAGATGGCGATTGGGACTTCAACCAATATTGGAGCACCAATTTCGCCACTACCGTGAATCCGGTGACGGTGCCGAAGCCGGTCGGTGCCGATGGCATAAGCCCCGCCAGCAACACGAACCAACCGACGCGCTATAACGTGTATCGCTATGAAATCGCACAAGGCATCGTCGACCATCCCTCGAATGGCGGCGAGATTGGTACACCGGCCTGCTCGTCAAACAGTGTTTCCAATCCGGACCGGCGCATCATCTATGGCGCGATACTGAATTGCCAGGCGCTGTCCGCCGCCGGCTTGATGGGAGGCGGCAACTCCTCGCCGCCTCTGCCCGTAGAGGCCTTCGGTAGCTTCTTTATCACCGAGACGGTCGAAAGCGGATCGGATCAAACCATCAGGGTTGAGCTCGTCGACGTCACCGGGCGCGAAGGTGCAGGAACGCTCGACAACTTTCTGCGCGACGAAGCGCAGCTCTATCGGTGACGGCAATGGTTCGGCTGATTGCTCGTCATCTAAGGAGATTCCGCCGCGACCAGCGTGGCACGGTGCTTGTCGAAATGGCGCTCGTTGGCCCGCTGATGCTGTTCCTGTCGGCGGGCGTGTTCGAATTCGGCAACCTCATCCACGACAAGCTGTTGATGGAGACCGGCCTCTCCGACGGAGCGCGGTTTGCCGCGCGCTGCAACAGCAAGCTATACACCGATGCGGGGCTCGCGGCGATCGACTGCGCCGATCTCGCCAAGAGCATCACTGTGTTCGGTAATGTAGCAGGGACAGGACCTGCCCGTCTTTACGGTTGGAAAAAGTCGGATGTCACGATTAACATCGCCGATCCGGCCACTTGCAAAAACGCGATTGATCCAAGCACCGGCACTGTCCTCTACCTCTCGACCACGTCGCAGGTCTGCATCGTAACGGCGTCCGGCAGCTATGCCTACGGCAGCCTTGACAGCGCCGGATTGCTTTCGCTGTTCAACTTCACCGCCGTCACGCTTGGGGCCAGCCATCAGGAGCGGTTGATCCGATTTTAGTATGCTGAAGCAGTTCGTACGATCGGAGGATGGAGCAACGATGGTCGAGTTGGCCATCTCTTTAACGCTGCTGCTGGTCCTGACCCTCGGCTTCGTCGATTTCGGTTTCGCGTTTTATCAATGGAACGCCGCCACCAAGGCGGTCCAAATCGGCGCAAGACTGGCCTCGATTTCCGATCCTGTTGCGTCGGCATTGACGACAGCCGCCCCGATTTCAAATCCGGGAGCTCCGGTCGCTGCCGGCGCCTACGGTCCTTTCGTCTGCACGGGAGCGGGCTCCTGCACCAACGGCGGCGGATTCAGCGCCGCCGCTTTCAGCCGGATCTTCCGCGGCGACACGGCAAACACCAATGACGATACCTGTCCTAGCCCAGCAAACGGCCAACGGCCCGGCATGTGCCAGTTTTTCCCGGGCTTGCAGCGCGCGAATGTCGTGGTGACCTACACCGCCACCGGCCTCGGCTATCAGACGCGATTGGACGGACCGGTGCCGACCATCACCGTCAGCCTGCAGAACATCAATTTCCAGTTCTTCTTCCTAGGCGGCCTGCTCGGGTTCTCAAACCTCACGGTGCCCTCCATGCAGAGCACGGTAACGGGCGAAGATTTGAAGAGTACGTCGCCATGAACGCCATCGACACCAGGGTTCTCCCAACCAAGCGCAAGCAAGTGGCGCTGTTTTCGTCCGATCCGGCCTTCAGGCACGATGTGACGACAAGGCTCGATGCGCTGGCGATCTATGACGTGAAGGTCTCGGACGCGGCGGAGTTCCTCAAAGGGCCGCCTGTCGACAGCCGGCCTGGCATCATCATCCTCGATCTCGGCAATGGCGAACTGCTCGGCAATGCGGCGATCGTCGAGGCGCGCGCGGCCTGGGCCTCGGTGCCGCTGATCGCGATCTCCGACGAGCTCACCTCCGAGCAGACGCGCGTCCTGGTGCGCATGAACGCGTCGGACTGGCTGCACAAGCCGCTCGACGCCAAGGAGCTGCTCAACGCCGTCACCTTCCACGACACCGGCAGCCAGGGCACCAAGAGCCGCATCGTCACCTTCATCGCCGCCAGCGGCGGCGCCGGCGCAACCACGCTGGCGATCTCGGCGGCGGAGCACCTTGCCTCGAAATCGGCCGAGCGCGCGGCCTCGACCTGCCTCGTCGACCTCGACTTCCAGAGCGCCAATTGCGGCGCCTACCTGAACCAGTTCAACCAGTTCGACCTCTCCGGCATCATCGGCCAGCCGGACCGGCTCGACGTCGAGCTCATGGACGTCATCAAATTGTCGCGGCCGTCCGGCCTGACGCTCTACTCCTTCGAGCGGCCGCAGTTGCCGTTCGAGCCGCACGGTTCCGACTTCGTCTTCAGGCTGCTCGATCTCGTCGCCTACCGCTTCGACGACATCGTCATCGACCTGCCCAATATCGAGACGCCGTGGCACGATTCGGTGCTGCGCACGAGCGACGAGATCTTCATCGTCTTCGAGCTCAACGTCGCCTCGCTGCGGCAAGGCAAGCGGCTCTACAAGAAGATCCGTGAATTGCGCGGCAACAAGGTCAGCATCACGCTGGTCGCCAACAAGCACAAGCGCAAATGGTTCGGCAACCACTTCTCGCGCAGCGAGCTGGAGAAGATCTTCAAGGCGCCGCACATCAAGTCGCTGGCGCTGGACAACGCGCTTCTGGCCGACGCGCTGAACCGCGCCATCCTGCCTTCCGAGGTGGATGGGCGCGCGCGCTTCAACAAGGATTTGAAACGCATGTTCAAGGAACGGCTAGACAATGCCCAGCGCTAGCCGCTTCACTGCCGCGCACCTAGCCGGTGCCTTTGTGGCCGGCGTGGTGCTGGTGTCGGCTTGCGGTTTGGCGGAGGCCGGATCGCCGCCGCTGCCGGCCATGGGCCCCAGCCTGCGCAAGGCGGTCGCCTTTGAGACCGGCGAGCAGCCGGGCACGATCGTCATCCGCAAAAACGAGAAGGCGCTCTACCTGGTGACGGGCCAGGGCCAGGCGCTGCGCTACCAGATCAGCGTCGGCCGCGACGGCTTCGGCTGGACCGGAACGGTCAAGGTAGCCTCCAAGACCGAATGGCCGCAATGGCGTCCGCCCAAGGAAATGCGCGCGCGCCAGCCGGAACTGCCGGCGATGGTGCCGGCCGGTCCCTACAATCCGCTCGGCGCCCGGGCGCTTTATCTGTCACGCGACGGGCGCGACACGCTCTATCGCATCCATGGCACCAACGATCCCAAGGGCGTCGGTTTCGACGGCACGTCCGGATGCTTCCGGCTGACGAACACCGATGTGATCGATCTCTTCAAGCGCGTCGCGGTGGGCGCAAAGGTGGTGGTTGAATGACGATGATCAGCGAGCCGGACGCTCCGGCAATCGAACTCGGCCACAGGGAAGCCGCTCCGGGAAAGCCCAGCCGGGCCAGACTGATCGGTGTTCTCGCGGTGGGCGCCGCGCTCATCACCTTCGTCAACGTGACGGCCGCCGTCTATCTCTATCGCGGCGTCAACGACCTCAAGACGATGGAGGCGCGGCTGGGAGAGCTCGGCCAGTTCGAGCAGCGGATCGGCGCCCGCATCGACACCGTCAACAATGGTTTCCAGAGCCGGTTCGAGACGCTGGACCGTCAGTTGCAGGCGAATTTCGGCCAGATCAACGGCAATATTGCCAAGCTGGAGCAAGGCCAGCCCGTCGCCGCCAGCGAGCCAGCGCCTGGCGCGCCGGAGCCAGCCCTACTCGACAACACCACGGTGGCGGATGCTTCCGCGGCCGACGAAAGCGGAGGCGATGCCGCCGACGCGCGGCCCTCGTTCAAGCGGAAGGTCGCGCCTCCGGGGCCCAACCCGGCCTACCAGCGCATCCAGCAGCCCGACGGCAAGGTCTATTACAAGAAGATCAACTGAACGCGCCGGGCTGTCGTTGCTGCTTTGGATTATAGATCGCGCTGCAGCGCCAACATGCGGACTGCGCGGGCTTCGGCGCGCTGCCTGGTCTCGTGCAGGAACGCGACATGGCAGTAAGCGCAGGCCGCGAGACCGAGGCATAGCAACAGGCAGTTCTGCAAGCTGAGGTCGACCATCACCGAGAACTGAAGCCCATGAGGCGTAACGAAGGCAGCAATAGTGCTTGCCGTTTCCGCGTGGCTGCTCAGCGCCATCATGAACCCGGCGAAAATAATTGCAGCATGATTGGCGAGAAAGAAGCCGCCGGACCATTTGGACCGGCTGGCCATCCAGCAGGCGCCTGCCGCGAAGACGATAATGGCAGCATCCAGCGCCAACGACCCGCCGAGATAGACGTGCGCCTGCTGCCAGAACATGGTCGAGAACGGGCGCAGCTCCAGCCAGGCATGCCACACAGCGGGGCTGGCCGGATAGAAGCCGAGAAGCATTGCTGCCGCTCGCTCCGCCGCCAGCAGAAGCAGCACCAGGGCCGGAAAGGCAAAAAGCAGTATCGGCTTGCGCATCGTGTCATCCCCTCGACATCCGATCACCGATTCTAGGCCGCATTGGTTGCGCGACACTTAACGCAACGCCTTGCTTTTCAAGGATTGTCGCTCATGTCTAATGTATGATCCGGTTCAACGGGGGTGACGCCGTGTCGACAGGAGCTAACGGGTTGGGCTCGGGCGGCATCATCGACAGCCGCCGCGACCTCGCGGGGTTCCGCGCGTGAGTCAGGCGAATCCGCCCGGCCGCCCGTTGCTGGCGTCCGCGCTCGGCGGTCTCGGGCTGCTCGCAGGCATGGCGCTGATCGCCGAGGGCGGGCGCCGGCTGCCGCCCGCTTCGATCGCATCGGCTCAGGGCGCCGGTGACCTGAAGGCGGTCTCCCATGCCCCGATCCATGACGCGCGGCCGGGCCAGCCGGCGCGCAAGATCGCCGAGGATCTCATTGCGCCGCCGCCGCTCGACCCATCCCGGATCGAGCGCATCGAACCGCGTCCTCCGCTTGGCGAACTCGGGCTTGCGCCGCGACCGAAGACGCCGATGCCGCAGGATTGGCGCGAGACCCTGCTTTTCGGTCCGGTCGCGACCTCCGCGGCGGTCTTCGAAGCCATGGGACGCACGGTTGCCATCAGCGGGACGGTCGACATAGATCCGGACAGGACCTGCACGTTCGACGACACCGCCTGGCCCTGCGGCCAGCGGGCGCGGGCCGTCTTCAACGCCTGGCTGCGCGGCCGGGCGCTGAAATGCCTGCTGCCGCCGGACGCCGACCGTTTCGCCATCGCGGCGCCCTGCGCGCTGGGCAAGCAGGATGTCGGCGCCTGGCTGGTTTCAAACGGCTGGGCGATGGCCGCTCCGACCGGCATTTACGGCAAGGCGGAGGTGGTGGCGAGAAACGCCCGGATGGGCATTTTCGGCCCACCGCAATAACGCGACAGCGGGAAAGTCAGTGGCCAGTTCTCCTCGCGGACTTGCGTGAAAGCAGAATGGTCAGAGCGGTTCGGCAATTCTAAAACCTGGGCCGACGACCGGGCCGGTCATCAGCCGCGGGCCGCGGCCGATGGCGCGCCGGATTCAGCGCTTGCCATGGAGAAGATGCCGACTTGCATCAAATTGTACGCTTTCCTGACACCGAAATCGTAACCGGCCCCCTGTAAACGATGCGTCGAACAGGAGATTGGCCCTTGACCACGAAAACACCGACCGCGGCGGTTCAAACGTGGAAGCACCTCATCTTGCTGGCCGTGCTTGGCACCGCCGCCTGCGTCGCGCTTTCGCTGGGGTTGAACTACTTGCTGCTTTTCAGCGACAGCCTCACACCATTCGGCCGCGGGGCCGTTACGGCAATCGTCGTGCCGATCGTCATCGGTCTGCCGTTGTTTGCCCTCACCGGCTGGCAACAGATCGAGATGCGCCGCTACCGGCAGGAACTCACCAGGTTCGGCACCTATGACCAACTGACCGGCTGCCTGAACGGCAAGGTGTTCACCTCGATGGTCGACAGGAGGGCGGCGAGACCGGTCGGCCCGCGCTCGGGGGCCTTTCTGGTGATCCATCCGCAACATCTGACGTCGATCAACCTGCGTTTCGGCCTCGAATGGGGCGACGAGGCCTTGCGGCTGATCGCGTCGGCCATCCGGTCCGCGGTGCGCAAGGACGATCTGATCGGCCGGATCGGAACCTCGATGTTCGGCGTCTTCCTGCCGGGCGCGAGCGAAGAGGACGCCAAGGACGTGGGCGAGCGCATTCGCGGCACGGTCGGCGAGATCTATTTCGCGCCGAAAGGCGACAAGGACGTGCTTGCGATCAGTGTCGGCGGCGTCATTTTCGAGCGTGAGCTGGATTTCGAGGACATGTTCCGCTTCGCGGAGGAAGGCATGGCCGAGGCCTCGGACGAAGCCGGCCTGCGGCTGTCGCACGTCACCAACTGAGCCGGCGCGATCGCCCGACAGGCTCACTTCGATGTTCTGGAAAGCTGGTGCTGCGAGAGAGGATTGAACTCTCGACCTCTCCCTTACCAAGGGAGTGCTCTACCACTGAGCTACCGCAGCCTGCGATGGCGGCGCTTCTGCCATATCGAACCGGCAAGCGCAAGGCCAAGAAAAACCCAAAGCGTCGCATCTAATTCTTGCCGGCAATTATGCGGGTTTGGGGCGGCATGCGCGGCTGATCCATAGCGTGAAACCGGCTCTCGGCCCGCTTCCATGACATCGGCGCGTTAAAATGCTAGCCATTGCGGAATCGCGGCCGGCTGACCGCCGGCCAGGGATCGGACGATGAACGACAAGGCAAATCCACCGAAAAAAGGCGATGGCGAGCGCAAGGACCGGCTGGCCGAGGCGCTGCGCGCCAATCTGCAGAAGCGCAAGGCCCAGACGCGGTCACGGCGCGCCCGCGACGCTGACAAGCAGCGCGCCCGCGACGCGGATCTAAGGTCCGAAGGATTGCCGGCTGCTGGAAAAATGCACAAGGACTGACCAAATCAGCCATACTGGCCGGTCACAGTTGGTCCGGTTTCAAGAAAATCCTATTTCTTGAACCAAGCCGGCCAATGGTCTAAGCCGGGCGCATCAACCGATTGAAACCGGCCTGTTCTGGCCGAGGGGACGTTTTCTCATGGATCGCATCAGAATTGTCGGCGGCAAGGAGCTTGCCGGTACCATTCCGATCTCGGGCGCCAAGAATGCGGCATTGCCGCTGATGATCGCCTCGCTGCTCACCGACGATACGCTGACGCTCGAAAACGTGCCGCATCTGGCCGATGTCGAGCAGTTGATCCGCATCCTCGGCAATCACGGCGTCGACTACTCGGTCAACGGCCGGCGCGAAAAGCAGCAGGAAGGCTATTCGCGCACGATCAATTTTTCGGCCCGCAACATCGTCGACACCACCGCGCCTTATGAGCTTGTTTCGAAGATGCGCGCTTCCTTCTGGGTGATCGGACCGTTGCTTGCCCGCATGGGCGAGGCCAAGGTGTCGCTGCCCGGCGGCTGCGCCATCGGCACGCGCCCGGTCGACCTGTTCCTCGAGGGCCTGCAGGTTCTCGGCGCGGAGCTCGACGTCGACAATGGCTATGTCATGGCCAAGACCAAGAACGGCCGCCTGATCGGCAATCGCTACGTGTTTCCCAAGGTCTCGGTCGGCGCCACCCACGTGCTGATGATGGCGGCCTCGCTCGCCAAGGGCGAGACAGTGCTGGAGAACGCCGCCTGCGAGCCGGAAATCGTCAATCTCGCCGAATGCCTGATCGCCATGGGCGCCAAGATCCACGGCGCCGGCACCTCGACCATCACCATCCACGGCGTCGAGGCGCTGTCGGGCGCCCGCGTGCGCGTCATCCCCGACCGCATCGAGACCGGCACCTACGCCATGGCCGTCGCCATGACCGGCGGTGACGTGATGCTCCACGGCGCCCGACCCGATCTGTTGCAGACCGCGCTCGACGTTCTTGTCGAGACCGGCGCGGAGATCACGCCGACCAATGAGGGAATCCGCGTCAAGCGCAACGGCGCCGGCATTGCGCCGGTCGACGTCACGACCGCCCCCTTCCCCGCCTTCCCGACCGACCTGCAGGCGCAGTTCATGGGCCTGATGACGATGGCCAAGGGCAAGTCGCGTATCACCGAGACGATCTTCGAGAATCGCTTCATGCATGTGCAGGAGCTCGCCCGGTTGGGCGCCCACATCACGCTTTCCGGCCAGACGGCGATTGTCGACGGCGTCGCCAAGCTCAAGGGCGCGCCCGTGATGGCGACCGACCTGCGCGCCTCGGTGTCGCTGGTGATCGCCGGCCTTGCCGCCGAGGGCGAGACCACGGTCAATCGCGTCTACCACCTCGACCGCGGCTTCGAGCGGCTGGAAGAGAAGCTTTCCGGCTGCGGCGCGGTGATCGAGCGGATTTCGGGCTGACGCTTACCCGCATCTGCCTCGGGCGAGTTGCACCGGCGGGAAAGACCGCATAACAGAGGGCTGAATTATCAACCTTCAGGTGCGCATTCGGCATGGCAGCTCTCAAGCTCATCGCGCTCGACGAACAGGATCTGAGCATCGTCTCGGCGCATGTCCAGGACGCCGTGATAAAGGTCTCCGATCTTGAATATCTGCCGGCGGCCAAGCGCTTCGTGCTGACCATGAACCGCTTCGTCTGGGAAGCGAAATCCGGCCTGTTCCGCCAGCACAATGAACGGCGCCAGAGCGTTCTGCATTTCGATCGCGTACTCGGCGCCAAGACCAGCGGCATTGCGCGCGACAAGCCGGCCGAGGTGCTGTCGCTGCTGGCGATCAGCTTCATCGCCATCAGCAAGCCGGCCGGCATCGTCGAACTGGTGTTTTCGGGCGGCGGCACCATCATGCTCGACGTCGAATGCGTCGAGGCACGGCTTGCCGATGTCGGCGGCTCCTGGGAAGCCACCTCGCGACCCGTGCACAGAGGCTAAAAGCGCAATGGCGATTACGCTCCGACAGCAGGACGCCGATTTCGAGCAACGCTTTTCGGCCTTCCTCACCACCAAGCGCGAGGTGTCTGCCGACGTCGAGGCCGTGGTGCGCGGCATCATCGAGCGCGTGCGCGCCGAAGGCGACAAGGCGTTGATCGACTACACGCTGAAGTTCGACAAAGCCGATCTCAACGCGCTCGGCATCGCCGTCTCGAAGGACGACATCGCCAAGGCCTATGAGGCGGCCGATCCGGCGACCGTCGAGGCGCTCAAATTCGCGCGTGAGCGTATCCGTTCGCATCACGAGCGGCAGAGGCCCAAGGACGACCGCTATACGGATGCCGCCGGCGTCGAGCTCGGCTCGCGCTGGACGGCTATCGAAGCTGTCGGCCTTTACGTGCCGGGCGGCACGGCGAGCTATCCGAGCTCGGTGCTGATGAACGCCGTGCCGGCGAAGGTCGCCGGCGTCGAGCGCATCGTCATCGTCGTGCCGGCCTCGGGCGGCGTCATCAATCCGCTGGTGCTGGTGGCCGCCGACCTTGCCGGCGTTTCCGAGATCTACCGCGTCGGCGGCGCGCAGGCCGTTGCGGCCCTTGCCTACGGCACCGAAACGATCAGGCCGGTCGCCAAGATCGTCGGTCCGGGCAATGCCTATGTCGCGGCAGCCAAGCGTCAGGTGTTCGGCACCGTCGGCATCGACATGATCGCCGGGCCGTCGGAAGTGCTGGTGGTGGCCGACGCCGACAACGATCCGGACTGGATCGCGGCCGACCTTCTGGCACAGGCCGAGCACGACATATCGGCGCAGTCGATCCTGATCACCGACAACGCCGAATTCGGCAAGGCGGTGGAGCAGGCGGTCGAACGCCAGCTCGAGGTGCTGCCGCGCGCCGAGACAGCGGCCGCGAGCTGGCGCGACTTCGGAGCGGTGATCCTGGTGCCGACGCTGGAGGCCTCGCTGCCGCTGGTCGACAGGATCGCGGCCGAGCATGTCGAGCTCGCTTTCGACCATGCCGAGGGCTTCTTTTCCAGGATGCGCAACGCGGGCGCCGTGTTCATCGGCCGCCATACGCCGGAGGTCATCGGCGACTATGTCGGCGGCTCCAACCACGTTTTGCCGACGGCACGCTCGGCGCGTTTCTCGTCAGGTCTGTCCGTGCTCGATTTCGTCAAGCGCACCTCGATCCTGAAGCTCGGGCCGGATCAGCTCAAGGCGCTGGCGCCCGCCGCGATCGCGCTTGCCAAGGCGGAAGGCCTCGATGCCCATGCCCGCTCCGTCGCGATCAGGTTGAACATGTAGCGATGTCCGGCCACGACCAAATCCGCGACAGGCTGATCGACGTCGAGCTCGACGAATCGATCGGACGTTCGACGCCCGACGTCGAGCACGAGCGGGCCGTGGCGATCTTCGACCTCATCGAGGAGAACAGGTTTCGGCCGATCAATGATGACGGCGCCGGTCCATACAGGCTGAAGCTTTCGCTGGCCGAGTCACGTCTGGTCTTCGCCGTCAGCCGTGAAAACGGCGCCGAGGTGGTCACCCACATCCTGTCGCTGACGCCGCTGAGGCGCATCGTCAAGGACTACTACCTGATCTGCGAAAGCTATTACGAGGCCATCCGCTCCTCGACGCCGAGCCATATCGAGGCGATCGACATGGGCCGGCGTGGCCTGCACAATGAGGGCTCGCAGACGCTGATGGACCGGCTCGCCGGCAAGATCGAGATCGACTTCGACACGGCGCGTCGGCTGTTCACGCTGGTCTGCGTGCTGCACTGGCGAGGCTAGATCAGGATGATGTTTCGTTGAAACACCGTCCTGATCTAATTCTTTGTTGGAGCATGATCTTTTCCGAAAACCGGTTCCCACTTTTCGGGATCATGCTCTTTTGTTGGAGCATGATCTTCTCCAAAAACCGGTTCCCACTTTTTGCGTGCGCTGACCTCCGGTTCGGGATCACGCTCTCTGGTTGGAGCATGATCTTTTCCAAAAACCGGTTCCCACTTTTTGGGACCATGCTTTAGTGGCCGCCCTGCCGCATTCGATCCTGTTCCTGTGCGGCATGAACGCCGTGCGCTCGCCGATCGCGGAACAGTTGGCGCGCCGCATGCTTCCCGCCACCACCTTCGTCGCTTCCGCCGGCGTGCGCGCCGGCGAGCGCGATCCGTTCGTCGACGCGGTGCTTGCCGAAGAGGGCCTGTCGCTCGGCGAGCGCCAGCCCAGGACGCTGGAGGAGTTGGAAGACGACTATTTCGACCTGATCGTCACGCTGGCGCCGGAAGCGCATCATGCGGCCCTCGAGCTCACCCGATCGCTCGCCGTCGAGGTCGAATATTGGCCGATGCCCGACCCGACCGACACCGGCGGCACGCGCGAGCACATCATGGCCGCCTATCGCGACGTGCGCGAGCGGCTGAAAACCCGCATAAGTCGACGTTTTGCGGCACCGGGGGCTGAAAGCGCCCCGGATTAAGCTTGTTCACAAGCGGATGATTATCATATAGGTTCCGCGCAAATTCCGGTTGGAGTCGGATGATTTCAGGTCCGACTCCAGATCAAGAGTAGAGCATGATGTCGTCCGAAAACCGCTTCACACTTTTCGGCATCATGCTCTAGGCGCCGGAACGCCCATCCAAGCAAAGGTATCGAATGCCGAAGGAAGAAGTCCTCGAGTTTCCAGGTGTGGTCACCGAACTGCTGCCCAATGCGATGTTCCGCGTGAAGCTCGAAAACGAACACGAAATCATCGCCCACACGGCCGGCCGCATGCGCAAGAACCGCATCCGCGTGCTGACCGGCGACAAGGTCCTGGTCGAGATGACGCCTTACGACCTGACCAAGGGCCGCATCACCTACCGTTTCAAGTAACAGTCCGCGCGAAGCTAGAGCCGGATGATTTCAGGTCTGTTCGACCTGAAATCATCCGGCTCCAAATCAAAGAGTGGAGCATGATGTCGCCCGAAAACCGCTTCACATTTTTCGGCATCATGCTCACATGAGCATCCTGCAGAAGCTTGTGCTTGCCTCGGGTTCGCCGCGCCGCATCGAATTGCTGCAGCAGGCCGGCATTGAGCCGGACCGGGTGCTGCCCGCCGATGTCGACGAGACGCCGCTGCGCGCGGAGCATCCGCGCTCGCTGGCCAAGCGCCTTTGCAAGGACAAGGCCGAGAAGGCGCTGGCCTCGCTGAAGAGCGAGGAGGACTATGCACCCGCCTTCATCCTCGCCGCCGACACGGTGGTGGCGGTCGGGCGGCGCATCCTGCCCAAGGCCGAGACGATCGACGACGCCATCAACTGCCTCGGCCTGCTTTCCGGCCGCTCGCACCGGGTCTATTCCGGCATCTGCCTGATCACCCCCGGCGGCAAGCTGCGCCAGCGGCTGGTGGAAACCAGGGTGCGCTTCAAGCGGCTGCCGCGCGAGGAGATCGACGCCTATGTCGCCTCGGGCGAATGGCGCGGCAAGGCCGGCGGCTATGCCGTGCAGGGCCTGGCCGGCTCGTTCGTCGTCAAGCTGGTCGGCTCCTACACCAATGTGGTCGGCCTGCCGCTCTACGAGAGCGTGGCCCTGCTTGCGGGCGAAGGCTTCAAGGCGCACCAGAACTGGCACGCTTCGCGCTCATGAGTCTGGATGACAAGGTCACGCCGCTGAGGCCGAAGCGGCCCTGCCCCGAATGCGGCAAACCCTCGGCGCGCGAACACTACCCGTTCTGCTCGGCGCGCTGCAAGGACATCGACCTCAATCGCTGGCTGAAGGGCGCCTATGTCATCCCCGTCCGCGACGGCGAAGAGGAAGAAGAGGGCAGCCCGAAGCCGGGCCCGACGCCCAAGGACGAGCCGTGAGCGCAGCCGGCGACGGGCCGTTTCCCGGCGTTTTTTCTTTCCTGACGAAATCAACACCTAGGCGCTGGACAGGCAGAATTCCCGTGCTATAACCCACGCGCTTTCAAGGGGCGCCGCCGGCGCCTTCGCGAAACCCGGCAGGCGCATCCCGTTAGCCGGCACAGGCCCAGATAGCTCAGTTGGTAGAGCAGCGGACTGAAAATCCGCGTGTCGGTGGTTCGAATCCGCCTCTGGGCACCATCCCTTCTTCGGTCCGTTCCGGACACATGGGTTACGGTTTATACCGGAGACATGGGTAACACTTTTGGCCCGAAGGGGTTTTGGA
>NZ_VFTM01000056.1:0-26835 GCF_006439555.1 Mesorhizobium sp. B3-1-6
TATGGAGGGGTTCCGGGCGTTCGCGGAAAAACGCGACCCGGTGTGGAAGGGAAAGTGATTCTGCGGAGATGACAGAGCGAGGCCCCCCTCTCTGTCCTGCCGGACATCTCCCCCTCAAGGGGGGAGATCAGATGTCATGTCCGCTTTCGCCAATCGCCGACGTTGGGAAAGAAGTGCCGTCGACGAAACTGCCAATCTCCCCCCTTGAGGGGGAGATGTCCGGCAGGACAGAGAGGGGGGCCTGGGCGCCATCACCTAAAGTCGGTCATCCGATATGACCGACTACAAAACCCTCATCGATGCCGAGACCTGGGCCTTCATCGAGAAGACCAACTCCTATTATCCGCCGGACACGATCGACTACACGATAACCCAGCAGCGCGCGATCTATCACCGGATGTGCCGGGAGTTCTTTGCCGGCTACCCGCAAGGCGTGACCGCCGAGACGACAAGCATCGCCAACGGCATCCCGATCCGCATCTATCGCAACGCCACGCCGAACAATGCCGCCATGGTGCTCTATCTCCATGGTGGCGGTTTCATCCTGGGCGGGCTGGACAGCCATGACGATGTCTGCGCCGAGCTTTGCGCCCGCACCGGCTTCGAGGTGGTCTCGGTCGATTACCGGCTGGCGCCGGAGCATCTGCATCCGGCCGCCTTTGACGACGCGATGGACGCCTTCGAATGGGCCGCCAGGACCTATGACCGCCCTGTCGTGCTTTGTGGCGACAGCGCCGGCGGCAATCTCTGCGCGGCGACAGCGCATGCGACGCGCGGCCATGCAAAGAAGCCGGCCGGCCAGATGCTGATCTATCCCGGCCTTGGCGGCGACCATTCGCGCGGCTCCTATGTCACCCATGCCGAGGCGCCGATGCTGACGGTGCGCGACCTCGATTTCTACAAGCATATCCGCACCGGTGGCGTGGACCGGACCGGCGATATCACGCTCTACCCGCTCGCCGACGCCGATTTCGCCAATTTGCCGCCGACGGTGCTGATCACCGCCGAATGCGACCCGCTGTCGTCCGACGGCGAGGCCTATCGCGACCGCATCGTCGCGTCCGGCGGACACGCCACCTGGTTCGAGGAGCCGGGCCTGGTGCATGGCTACCTCCGAGCCCGGCACATGGTCGGCCGGGCACGAACGAGCTTCACCCACATCGTCGAGGCGGTATCGGCGCTCGGCCGGGGCGACTGGATCTGGTGACGCCCGGCGGCCCGGGAACGCTTTCCGCCCCGCTATCCTCAAATGAACCTTTCCCTGCCTGACAGCGACTGATGGCCAGGCGCCGCAATGGTGCGGCCCGGAAAGGGAAAGCCCCATGACCAGAAACCCAGAGACTACGCGGTCTCCGGGAACAACGGGAGTCCAGCGCGATCACCGCCTTCGGGAAGGGGTCGACGCGCTGGGCTTTCGGCTGATTCCGTTGACCCTGCATAGGCGCAGGCGTATCGTCACGACGAGGAAAGCAGACAATTCGATCGGGGAAGAACGTGCCGCAACGCCGCGCCTTGCCCTGGTTGGCGCGACAAGACCGGATGTTCCTTCCAGCGGCTTCGGGGGGAGTTCAATGTCTGGCGTTCGCGGCTCGTTTCTGCGTTCTCGTGGCGGCCGTCTGCGCCGCGCAATAGCATCCACCAGCGGAATTCTTGCCGTGGCGCTGTCCGCCGGCCTCTGGCTCGGCGGCGTGGCGAAGGCGCAGGAAACCCAGATCATCTATCCTGGATCGATGGCGGTCACCGGCTTCCCCGGCACCATGATCCCCGATTTCGACCAGGGCTTGCCGCCCGGCACCGATCCGGTCGACGAGACCTTCATCGACACCTCGCGGGCATCCTTGCGCATTTTCGACGTCTCGCATCTCGGCGGGCCTGCCTCGGGCCAGCTCGTCTTCACGCCGCCGCCCTTCGAGGTGACGGCTGGGCAGATCGGCGAGGTGTTCGGACTGACCTATGACGACGGCGTACGCGATGGCGTGCCGTCGGGCATTCCTAATCTTTATGCCGCCGCGACCTCGCTGCATGGCGTCGAGATCGTCACGCCGGACGCCGACGACGACGGGCGTCCGGAGCGGCAGCGTCGCGGCGCCGCCGGCGCCACCTTCATGGGCGGCCAGTTCGGCACCGAGAATGGCGGCGGTCCAGGCACGATCTGGAAGATCGACGGCATCACGGGCGCCGTCTCGAAATTCGCCGACATCGACACCAATAGCGGACCGGGCATCGGCAACCTCGCCTTCGATCCCATCCACCGCCAGTTCTTCGCCTCGGATATCGACACCGGCCTGATCCATCGCATCGACGCCGACGGCCATCTGATCGACACGTTCGACCATGGCGTCGCCGGCCGCCCGGCGCATGGGCTTGGCCCCGTCGCCGACGATGGCGCGGTTATGGACATCCAGGGCGCGGCCTTCGATACCGAAGACCCCGAGACCTGGGGCTATACGCAGGACGAGCGCCGTGTCTGGGCGGTCTCCTATCACGGCGGCCGGCTCTATTATTCGGTCGGCGAAAAATCCGAGATCTGGTCGGTCGGCATTGCGCGCGACGGCACGTTCGCCGGCGATCCGCGTTGGGAACTGACGGTCAAGGCCGAGAAGGATTACGCCGTCACCGACATAGCCTTCGACAACAAGGGCTTCATGTATCTCGCCCAGCGCGGCCCGGTCGAAAACCGTTACGATTACAGCCGCTTCGCCGATTCCGGCAAAGGCGAGCTGATCCGCTACTGGCAGGAAGACCCGGACGATCCGGCGACGGAATCGGCCTGGGTCGAGGTGCCGCAGGAATATGCGGTCGGCTTCCCGCAAGGCAACCGCCAGTCGGCCGGCGGCGTCGACCTGCAGTATGGCTATGATGCCGACGGCAATATCGACACCAGCGTCTGCACCGACACCGTCGTCAACACGGGCGACAAATTGCGCGACAATCCGGAACTTGCCGAGCGCATCGCCGCCGGCGGGCCGCTTGCCGTGCATGGCGTGCAGCTGACGCCGAGCGCGCTGGTCAAGCCGGCCAACGTGCCGCCCTTCGGCTCCTGGTTCGTCGACTTCGACGGCTATTTCGAAGACCCCGAGGTCGAAGGCCATGTCGGCGACGTCAGGGTCTGGCGCCCCTGCGAGGGCCGCGCCGGCTATTATGACGAAATCCCGGGCGGCGGCTATCTGCCTCCGTTCTATCCGCCCGACTTCCCGCCGCCCGGCAACCTGCCGCCCTGCGTCGACGTCGAGGACGTGCACTACTACTGCACGCCGCGCGGACTCCGGGCCGAACTCTATCTCCATGATCATGCCGGCTTCGGCGGCGATTCGATCAAGGCGCAGTCCAGGACGCCCGGCGTCGGGGTGACAACCCCCATGTCGCATGTCCCGGGCAAGCCCTACACGGTCGACATCACCGGCCATGATCCTGGCGACACCGTCAATGTCGGGCTCTGCTTCTATCGCAAGTCCGACCAGGACAAGGGTGGCTACTACCCTTGCTGCAAGGTGACGCTGCCGCTCAGAACGCCAGCCGTCAGCTGCGAACGTTGAGGGAGGGACAGATGACAAATCTCGCCCTTTCCCACCTCGCCTCGCGCAACACGAAAACCGTCATGGAGACGATCATGAAACCCCTGTCATACGCCAGGCGCGGCGCGCGCTGGCTGATGGCGGCCGGTATCGCGGTCGCCATGATGCCGGCGCTGCCGGCGCTCGCGGAAGACACCGCTCCGGCCAAGCTCACCGAAGTCGCCGGACCGGAGCCCAGGCTCGACCTGGACAATCCGCGCATCGTCAACCCCGAACCCGGCCGCATCGTGCCCTTCTTCACCAAGACGGGCGGACAGCGCGGCTGCGACTATGTCTACTACACGCTGACCTTCGGCCTGCGCGGCAATGCGCAAGCCTTCGCCAATCCGGCTTTGGCTAACGCACTGAAGAACGCCAGGATCGACTTCAAGGACCAGCTTGCGCACGGCCTGAAGATCGTCAACGTGAATGTGACCGGCGACGGCACGGACGCCGGCGGCGGAGCGCTGCCGGCGGCCACGATCAGCAGCTCGGCCAACCCCGACGATACGGCGACGGTGTCCGATTTCCGGATTTCCGCCGACGATCTCGACGGCTCGGGCGCGCCGAACGAACGCACCATCACCTTCCGGATCCTGGCCAAGATCGACCAGGCGGCGTTTCCGGCGCCGGCCAATGTCGACAACCAGGGCCAGATCAAGGTGACTATGGGAGGCGGCCCGGGGACCGTCATCCCGTCGCAGGATCCGAGCAAGCCGGACGACGGCGACTTCCTGACCGGCGCCAAGACGACGATCCATATCGACGTCACCAAGTGCAACCCGCCGCCACCTCCCGGCAAGGAATGCTTCAAGGTCGAGCACGGCACGGTCGACTGCGTGCCCGGCGGCGGCGCCTTCATCTACCACATGCCGGTCGGCCCGGAGATGGGCGGCAAGTGGGTGCAGGTGTCGACGACGACGCCCGGCATCACCATCGTTCCCGACACGCAAAAGGTACCGGTCGGCGGCGGCGTGCTGAACTGGAAGATCATCGGCGCCTCGCCCGGCGAGGTCATCCATCTCATCGTCACCGGCATCGAAACCTATGTTGGGCCGAAGGAAGGCTGGGGGCTCTGCTGCACGCAGGTCATCGACATCGTCATCCCGCGTGATCTGAGATGCCCGCCGAAAGACAAGGAGCCGGACCTCAAGGTCGAGAAGCATGCCGACGTGCCGCGCTGCACGATGGCCGGCGGCTGCGACTTCACCATCACCGTCACCAATGTCGGCGACGCGCCCTATAACGGCAAGATCGTGCTCGACGAGGTGACGCTGCCGGCAGGCTCCGTGCTGACATCTGGACCGAACGCGCCCTGGGTCTGCGTGCCCGGCACGACGCCGATGACCTGCACGTATCCGCCGACGACGCTCAACCCCGGCGCTTCGGTCAACCTCAAGCTCGGCTTCAAGCCGGCGGGCGGGTGGCAGGGCAGCGTGCTGCGCAACTGCGCCGCCTATGACTACCAGGCCAGCGGCAAGCCGCTGTTCGGCAGCCAGCAGAACGACCGCGGCTGCGCTTCGATCCCGATCTGCCGGCGTGGCGACCGCGATCCGCAGTGCAACCCGCCGGTCGAAAAGAAGGTCGACCTGATCCTGAAGAAGCGCGCCCGCGTACCGGTCTGCACGCCGGACGGCGTGTGCTTCTTCGTGATCGACGTCATCAACAACGGCACCAGCACCTATAACGGGCCGCTGACGGTGATCGACACCTACCCCGGCGGCGCGCCGACTTCGTCGAGCTTCGGGCCGAGCCCGCCCTGGAGCTGCGGACCGAACGGGCCCGGACAGTTCCGCTGCGACAATGCCAGCATCTCGCTGCCTGCGGGCGCCTCGACGCCGATCGTCGTCAAGGCGGTGATGCCGGCAAACTACCGGCCGGATACGGTGGAGAATTGCGCCGAGGTGAAGGCCATTCCCGGCGAGGTCGACCTCGCCAACAACAAGGCCTGCGCCACCGAACGCATCCGCCATCCGAATGGCGGCCAGCCTGGCCTGCGCATCACCAAGACCTGCGGCGGCGATCAACTCGTGCGCGCCGGAATGGTCTCCTGCCGCATCACCGTCAGCAATGCCGGCACCGCGGCTCCCACCGGACCGGTGCGGGTCAACGATGCCGCAGCCCTGGTGTCGGGCGGCGCGCCGGTGCAGATCCAGACCGTCGCCCCCGACGGCCCGGAATGGAACTGCGGACCGGCGCCAGCCAACACGCTGTCGTGCCAGATTCCCGGCGCCGTGATGACGCCCGGAGCCTCCAGGCACTTCGACGTGACGGTGAGCGGCAATGGCGCGTTCGAAAACTGCGCGCGCGGCTCCTACGGGCCGGCGCCGGGCGACGACATCGTCTACCCGATCGGCCAGGCTTGCGCGAAGGGCGGCGGCGCCTCGACCATCCGCGTCGAGAAGACCGGCGATGCCGAGTGCCAGCCGGGAGAACCCTGCTCGTTCGAGATCACCATCACGAATGATGGGCCGAACCCCTTCTCCGGTCCAGTCCGCATCGGCGATGCGATCGGCGTGGAGGGTCTCGGCCGGCTGGAAGGCGTTCAGATCTCCTCGATCGACCCTCCCTTCGGCTGCTCGCCGGAGCCGACGACGCTGCCTCTATCCTGCATCGCCAACCTGACGCTGGGCGCCGGCGAAAGCCACACCCACCACGTCACCGTGATCCTTCCCGAGGACGGGCGCCTCGCCGATCTGCAGGGAACGGTCACCGGACAGAACTGCGTCGGCGTGCTTCCTCCGAACACGCCGGTGCACGGCGGCGGCGACGTGCTGTCGCGCGACCTGACCACCAACCAGGGCGATCGCGGCAAAGCCTATTCATGCCACCCCTTCACCATCAGGCATGAGGTGAAGAACCAGTGCTCGGACGGGTTGGTGCTGAACTCGGCCGGCCGTTGCGTCTGCCCGGACGGCACCACCTTCCGCAACGGCCAGTGCTCAGGCGGTGGAGGCACCAAGCTCCTGCCGCTGCCCGTGCCGCCGCGCTGCGTCCTGCTGCAAGGCCAGATCCGGACAGCGGACGGACGCTGCGTCTGCCCGCGCGGCACGGAGCTGGAGAACGGCAAATGCGTGCGGGGCGAAGAGCCGCAGGAGCGGCAGTGCACGCTGCGTCCCGGCCAGTATCGCGACCAGGACGGCAATTGCGTCTGCCGCCGCGGCGAACTGGTCAACGGCGTCTGCCAGGTCATCCCGCCGAAATGCACGGTGCGCGGCGCGGTGCCGACTTCGAACGGCAATGGCTGCACCTGCCCGGACGGCACGCATCTCGACCGGGTGGCCAAGGCCTGCATGCCCGACAGGCAGCCGCCCGCCCAGTGCCGCATCCGGGGCCAGTCCCGCAACGCCGATGGCGATTGCGTCTGCCCGAGCCGCACGGAAGTCCGTGACGGCGCCTGCCGGCCGATCGTGTCGAGGCAATGCCCGATTCGCGGCCAGGTGCGCGACGCCGACGGCAACTGCGCCTGCCCGGACGGCCTGGAGGTGCGGGGCAAGGCCTGTAGGCCGCCAAAGCCGAAGCAGGAGCAGTGCACCATTCGCGGTCAGGTCCACAACAAGCGGGGCGACTGCGTCTGCCCGCGGGGGACCGAAATCCGCGACGGCGCCTGCCGCAAGCCGCAACAGGAATGCGCGCCAGGCTCGCGCTACATCGACGGCCAGTGCCAACCGGTGCTGACCAAGCGGCGCTGCCCGGTCGGCACGGCCGGACGGTTCCCGGACTGCACGCCGATCCGCAGGCGGCCGGGCGTCGAGATCAACCCCGGCATCCTGCTCAACCCGAACGTGCTGCAGCAACTGGTGCCGCAGCGCCAGCCGCGGCGCGTGCTGCAGGATCCGGCGGGCGCCAACATCCAGAACTTCAAGCCGTAATCTTGCGGCTGAAGACCCAGACCCGCCGGAGCGATCCGGCGGGTTTTCTTTTTCACATCGACGACAGCCCTGTGGCAAGCGGACCGATTCGCCTGTCGAAAACATGCTTCCCCTTGACCGGATCATGGTCTAGCGCGTCGCTGAAGCGGATTCAGGCGACGCGCTTTAAGCCTTTGTTTTCATGCATGTCGTTATCGCAAAGCCGCTGCACACTTCTGCGCGACATGCATTAAGCGCGTTTCACCGTTTCACGGAAACGGCGAACCGCTCTATCTCCTTGTTTTGACGCAATTCCGGACGGAAAACCGCTCGCACTTTTCCTGGAATTGCTCTAGGCAATCGCCCTGACAGGCGCGGCCACGCGCGCCGGACTGCCGGGAGAATTTGCGCCATGAGCAAGAAGACCCTGATCGCGCCATCGGTGCTGGCTTCGGATTTCTCCAAGCTTGGCGATGAGGTCGAGGCCGTCGCGGCGGCCGGCGCCGACTGGATCCATCTCGACGTGATGGACGGCCATTTCGTGCCCAACATCACCTTCGGCCCGCC
Source organism: Mesorhizobium sp. B3-1-6 (assembly GCF_006439555.1). Taxonomy (NCBI): domain Bacteria; kingdom Pseudomonadati; phylum Pseudomonadota; class Alphaproteobacteria; order Hyphomicrobiales; family Phyllobacteriaceae; genus Mesorhizobium; species Mesorhizobium sp. B3-1-6. Next base: position 7,973 of record NZ_VFTM01000056.1, read on the forward strand.
GGTCATCAAGGCGATCCGCAACCGCACCAAGGCCTTCTTCGACTGCCATCTGATGATTGCGCCGGCCGATCCTTACCTGGCGGCCTTTGCCGAAGCCGGCTGCGACGGCATGACGGTTCACGCCGAGGCGGGGCCGCATCTCGACCGTTCGCTGCAGACCATCAAGAGCCTTGGCAAGAAGGCCGGCGTCTCGCTCAACCCGGCGACGCCGGAAACGGCGATCGAGTATGTGCTCGACCGGCTGGACCTCATCCTGATCATGACCGTCAATCCGGGCTTCGGCGGACAGGCTTTCATCCCGGCGATCGTCGACAAGGTGAAACGGGTCAAGGCGCTGATCGGCAGCCGGCCGATCCACATCGAGATCGACGGCGGCGTTTCAGCCGAAACGGCGCCGCTGGTGACCGCGGCCGGCGCCAATGTGCTGGTGGCGGGCGCCGCCGTCTTCAAGGGCGGCAGCGTCGAAGCCTACAGGGCAAATATCGAAGCAATTCGAACGGCCGCCGACAGAGCCGTCGGTTAAACGTATAACTGCCCCATCTCTCCCGAGTTGCATGACCGCGGCAATTGAACGACTGTTCGATATAGGAAGCGACGCAGGATTATCGGCTTTTCCCCGAGATTCTACTTTATTCAATGAATAGACGGCCCGCCCTGTCTTAAGGTCGAATATCGTCATCTTCCGCTTGAGGCGCCGTTGCCCGGCTGTATGATATATGTACGGGAATTGCTTCGCCGCGGGGCCCTGGCAAACCAGGGGCAAAGCAACAGGAGTTCGATTGACAAACGGAAACACCGAGCCGGGCGAGAGCAAGGGCGCAAAAAGCACGCTTGCCAGTTCGGTCTACCAGCAACTCCGCGACGACTTGCTGCGCGGAGCTCTGGAGTCCGAGACGAAACTGCGTGTCGAATGGGTCGTTTCCCGCTATGGCGCCGGCGCCTCGCCGGTGCGCGAGGCGCTCAACCGCCTGGCCGCCGAGGGCCTGCTCGGCCGTCACGACCAACGCGGCTTCTTCCTGATGCCGGTCAGCGCCGCGGAGTTGGAGGAGTTGACGCGTACACGCTGCTGGCTGGAGGAGCGAGCGCTGCGCGAATCCATTGCGCACCGCACCGCCGAATGGGAAGAGCAGCTGGTGTTGGCCCTGCACCGCCTCGCGCGCGCCGAGCGCCGCCTGCCGGAAGACCCGGCAACCAACAATCCGGAATGGGAGAAGCTGCACCGCGCCTTCCATCGCGCGCTGATCGCGGCGTGCCGTTCGCACTGGTTGATCGGCTTTTGCGATCAGCTTTCCGATCAGGCTTCGCGCTACCGCCTGATCTCGCAAAACGCGCCGGGCATGGGACGCGACGATCTTGGCGAGCACCGCATGATTGCCGAGCGCACGCTGGATGGCGACGCCGACGGCGCGGTCGAGGCGCTTCTCAATCATTACCGCCTCACTGCGGTGATGTGCATGGAACGCTTCGCGCAAGGTTATGATCCGAAGGCCGGCATCAGCAAAGGGCGCCGCAGATAACTGCCGCGCCGTTTTTGCTCCGGCCGCCAAATCTGGTATTCGCTCGGGCAGCGCAACGCATGGGCCATCCGGCGTACACCTAGAGCGGTTCGCCGTTTCACGAAAACGGCGAACCGCTCTACCTCCTTGTTTTGACGCAATTCAGACTGAAAACCGCCTTTCCTCGAATTGCTCCAGAGGACATTTCATGACCAATCATCTCTTCGGCGCGTTCCGTTCCCATATGCCGGCGCCGGGCCGGCTGCTGATGGAGACGGATGACGGCCGTTCGATCACCTATGGCGACATGCTGGCGAAGTCGGCGCAACTGGCGCATGCGCTGGCGCAGGCCGGCGTCGAGCCCGGCGACCGCGTCGCCGTCCAGGTCGAGAAGAGCCCGGAGGCGGCGCTGCTCTATCTCGCCTCGTTACGCGCCGGCGCGGTCTTCCTGCCGCTCAACACCGCCTACACGCTGCCGGAGCTCGACTATTTCTTCCGCGACGCCGAGCCGAGGCTGATCGTGTGCGATCCGGACCGTCTTTCGGGCGTCGAGCCGCTTGCCGCATCGATCGGCGCGACGGTGCTCACGCTCAACCGCGACGGGCAGGGAACGCTCGCCAGCCAGGCTTCGCGGCAGGCGGCGGATTTCAGCGGTGTCGCGCGCGGGCCGGACGATCTTGCCGCTATCCTCTACACGTCCGGCACGACCGGCCGTTCCAAGGGCGCGATGCTCAGCCACGAGAACCTTGCTTCCAATGCTCGCGTGCTGGTCGAGCAGTGGCGCTTCGGCGCCGACGACGTGCTGATCCATGCGCTGCCGATCTTCCACACGCACGGCCTGTTCGTGGCCACCAACGTCATCCTGATGGCCGGGGCGAAAATGTTTTTCGAGCAGAAATTCGACCCGGCGCGCATCCTGTCGCTGATGCCGCGCGCGACCGCGCTGATGGGCGTGCCGACCTTCTATGTACGGCTGTTGCAGCAGCACGGCCTGACGCGCGAAGCGGCGAGCGCCATGCGGGTCTTCATCTCCGGCTCGGCGCCGCTGCTCGCCGAGACGCACAAGGCCTGGCGCGAGCGCACCGGCCACGCCATCCTCGAGCGCTACGGCATGACCGAGACCAACATGAACACGTCCAATCCCTATGATGGCGAACGGCGCGCCGGCACGGTCGGGTTCCCCTTGCCCGGCGTCTCATTGCGCATCACCGACCCCGAGACCGCCAAGCCGCTGGCCCAGGGCGAGATCGGCATGATCGAGGTCAAGGGCCCGAACGTCTTTGCCGGCTATTGGCGCATGCCCGAGAAGACCAGGGCCGAGTTCCGCGACGACGGCTTCTTCATCACCGGCGACCTCGGCCTGATCGATGCCAACGGCTATGTCCACATCGTCGGACGCGGCAAGGACCTGATCATCTCGGGCGGCTACAATGTCTATCCGAAGGAGATCGAGAGCGAGATCGACGCGCTCGACGGCGTCAGCGAAAGCGCGGTGATCGGCGTGCCGCATCCCAATTTCGGCGAAGGCGTCACGGCGGTCGTGGTGCGCAAGCCGGGATCGGCGATCAGCGCCGCCGACATTGCCGGCGCCATCGCCGGCCGGCTGGCGAAATACAAGCACCCGAAGCAGGTGATCTTCGTCGACGAACTGCCGCGCAACACGATGGGCAAGGTGCAGAAGAACGTGCTGCGCGAGTCGTACAAGGATATCTACGCCGTGCGTGGAGCCGGCTAACGATTATCGAGCCGCAGGCCTCGGAGGTTAGCCGAAACGCCCATCGCTTCGTCATTCTAGGGCGGAGCAAGGAGCGAAGCGACGCGCGCAGACCCGAGGATGACCAAAATCGCGGAGGCCTACGCCCCAAACACCTTCTTGCCGCCGATCCAGACGTTCCTGACATCCAGCCCCTCCGACAGGCCGACAATGTCGGCGGCGGTACCGTTGGCGAATCGCCCAAGGCGATGCGCCTGGCCGATGGCCTCGGCCGGATAGAGCGAGGCCATGCGCAAGGCCTCGTCGAGGTCGAGGCCGACGACGCGGTGGACGAAGCGGACGGCGGAAATCATGTCCAGGTCGGCGCCGGCCAGCGTTCCGTCGGCAAGCCTGAGGCTGCCGTCCTTGCGGTAGATGGTGCGGCCGTTCAGCGTGAACGATGTCATGTCGGTGCCGATCGTCGCCATGGCGTCGGTGACCAGCACGATCTTGCCCGGCCCCTGCTTGCCGCGCAGCGCAAGGATCATCGTCGCGGGATGGACATGGATGCCGTCGGCGATGATGCCGGCGTACAAGCTGCCGGTGTCGATCGCAGCGCCCGCCAGACCCGGCTCGCGGTTGCCGATCTGGCTCATGGCGTTGAACAGATGCGTCACCACCGTGGCGCCGGCGCCGGCAAAGGCACTGGCGGTCGAATAATCGGTATCGCTATGGCCGAGGCTGACGACGACGCCGGCCTTGGCCAGCGCCGTGACACGGACCGGTTCGACCGATTCCGGGGCGATCGTGGTAAGCAGCACCGGAAGCTCTTTGCGCGCCGCAATGAGCGCGGCCTGGTCGGCATCGGTCATCGGCCGGATCAGCGCCGGATCATGCGCGCCCTTGCGGGCTACGGAGAGATGCGGCCCTTCCAGATGCAGGCCGAGGAAGCCAGGCGCCTTTTCCCGGGCCGCCTCGGCGCCGGCGGCGATGGCGGCGGCGGTGACGGCCGGCGTGTCGGTGATCAGTGTCACCAGCAGCGCGGTGGTGCCGAAGGGCGCGTGCGCCCGGCAGATGGTCTCAATCGAGGCGACGTCGGGATGGTCGTTGAGCATCACGCCGCCGCCGCCATTGACCTGGATGTCGACGAAACCAGGCACCAGCAGGCCACCACCGGTCTCGACCGCCGGAACGCCGGACGGAATCGCGCCTGCGGGCAGGATGGCCTCGACCGCGTCGCCCTTGACGACAAGGGCGGCGTTGTCATGCCAGTCGGCACCGTCGAAGATGCGGGCGCCGGTGAGTGCGAAACGGTCGCTCATACGGTTTCCGTCACTTTGCGCAGGTTGCGCGGCGTGTCGGGGTCGAGGCCGCGATGGCGCGCGAAGGCCTCGACGAAGCCGTAGAAGGACACGATCAGCGGCAGCGGGTCGGTCAGCGGATGGCCGGTGGCGACATGCGGCAACAATCTCGCGGCCTTCGCCTTGTCGGAGGTGATGAAGGCGGCCGCGCCCTTGGCCGTCAGCCCGTCGGCCGCCTCGGCGACCGAGGGTTCGGACGCATCGCGCGCGGCAAGCGCCAGAACCGGGAAACCCGGTCCGACCAGCGCCAGCGGCCCATGCATGACCTCTGCGGCGCTGTAGGCCTCGGCATGCATGGCGCAGGTTTCCTTGAATTTCAGCGCCGCCTCGCTGGCGATCGCGAAGGATGGGCCGCGGCCGAGGATGAACAGCGACCGCGGATTTTCCAGCGCGCCGGCAAGCGCCATCCAGTCGCAGGCGATCGCCTTCTCGAAATGGCCGGGCAGGCAGGCGAGCGCCTTCAGCAACGGCTGGTCGTCGGTCGCGTGCGCCATCAGCGCAAGGCCGGCGACGGCCGAATTGACGAAGGTCTTGGTGGCGGCGACGGAGCGTTCCGGCCCTGCCAGGATGTCGATGGCATAGTCGGAGGCGCGCGCCAACGGCGAGTCGGCCGTGTTGGTGATCGCGACAGTGAGCGCTCCTCCGGCCCTTGCCGTTTCGGCCATGGCGACGATATCGGGGCTCTTGCCCGACTGCGAGACCGCCAGGCATGCGGAGCCGCGCAGCCTGAGCTTGGCGCCATAAATGGACGCGATCGACGGTCCGACCGAGGCGACCGCAAGGCCCGCCGTCAATTCGACGGCATATTTCATGAAGGTCGCGGCGTGGTCGGACGAGCCGCGCGCCACGGTGACGACGAAATGCGGGTCGCGCTTGCGCAGGCCGCGACCGGCCTCGGCCAAAGCCGAGGCCGAGCCGTCAAGAAGGCGAGCGGCGGCTTCAGGGATCTCATCGATCTCGCGCCGCATATGGGTGGTGTTTGCCATCATTGCCGGATCTCCTCTCCCGGCCCGGTCAGCCGGAGTTCCGCGACGAAATCATAGGCGTCGCCCCTGTAGACCGAGCGGGTGAACTCGATCACCTTGCCGCTCGCCAGATAGGAAATGCGCTCGATCTGCAGACCGGCAACCCCCGGCGGCACTTCCAGCAGGCGCGCATCGGCGTCGCCGAGATTGGTGGCCGAGATGCGCTGCACGGCGCGTACCGGGCGATTGCCGGTCGTGCCCAGCGCCGCATAGAGCGAGGAGCCGATCGCCTCAGGGTCGGGCAGGACGCTGGCCGAGAGCGCGGCGCGCTCAATCGCCAGCGGCGTGTCGTTGGCGATGCGCAGGCGCGCGACGCGCGCCACCAGCTCGGTCGAGGACAGGCCCAGCACCATCATCTCATCCGGCGACGGCGCATAGAGGCCGCGGTCCAGCCAGACGGAGCGCACGTTCATGCCGCGGCGCGCCATGTCCTCGGTGAAGGAGGTGAGCCGCGACAGCGATTGCTCGACGCGCTCCATGCGCGGAGCGACGAAGGTGCCCGAGCCGTGGCGCTGCACGAGGATGCCGCCCTTGACCAGGTCCTGCACAGCCTTGCGCACGGTGACGCGCGAGATATCGGCCTTGCTGGCGATGTCGCGCTCGGAGGGCAGCGCGTCGCCGGGGCCGATCAAGCCGCGATTGACCGCTTCCTCGATGCTTCTCCTCAGCTGCAAATAGAGCGGCGCACTGCTCTGCGAGGACTCTTTCAGCATGGCGAAGATCTGGTCGGCGGCGCTCATCGCGGCGCCTCCGCGCCAGAAGCGAAGATGCGCAAGGCCATCTGCACGGCGCCGCCGAGCGCGTCGTCGAGCGGAGCTTTCAGCAGCGCCTGGTAGCGCGCCGACAGGCGCGGCGCGTAAAGCGGCGCCAGGCCGCCGAGCAGGCAGAGCGGGGCATCTTCGGCGAGATCGAGCGCGCCGAGCGAAGCCTCGACATCGGCCACCGCCCTGCCGAGGATCCAATTGGCGACGAGATCGCCCTTTTCGGCATGGTCGAAGACCTTTGGCGCGAAGCCGCCGAAATCGCCCGGCTTGGCGTTGGTGGTGAATTCGACCACGTCTTCCGGATTGTTGCGGAAGACGGCGAGCATGGCGTCGGTCAAGGGGGAGCCGAGACGGATACCGTCATAGGCAAGCAGCGTCTGCTCGAGCAGGTCGCGGCCGATGCGGGCGCCGCTGCCCTGGTCGCCGACCTGGAACCCCCAGCCGCCGATGGCGCGCGATTTTCCGCCCTTACGCGCCATATAGGCGGTGCCGGTGCCCAGGATGGCCATGGCGCCGTCGCCGGAACCGACCGCGCCTTCGAGCGCGATCTCGGCATCGGTTTCGACACGGCTTTGGCTGAACGGCAGGATTGCCTCGAGCTGCTGCCGGTAGGTGCCAACATTGGCGCCGGCGAGGCCAAGGATGGCAGGTGTCCGCGGGATCAGCTCCGGATCGTGGCCGGCGGCGAGGAAAGCCTGCCTGGCCGCCTCGACGATGTTGGCGCGGGCGCCGGTGAGGTCGGTACGGATGTTGGCGGCGCCGCTTTTGGCACGGCCGACGACAGCGCCGTCGACGGTCGCAAGGGCCGCCCTGCAGCTGGTGCCGCCGCCATCGATGCCGAGCACGAATTTCACGCGATTTTCTCCTCAGCCGGGATAATACCAATAAAATACCAATAGCCAAGAGTTAATTTCGGTTCAAAAAAAGATTAAGGCGTATTTTATTGAAAACCTATAGCAATTTGCCGGCAAGCAAATTCCCCTGCCTGAAATTCGTTAATGCGTGTGGACAAGTGGTATTTTTTTGGTATTGTTTCGCTCAGTTGGAGGAAAACGGATGGCCGAGACGCGCACGGAAGCGCTCCACCAGAATGCCGAAGGGCTGGATGTCCAGGCTCCCGAAGCCATTCTGGCGTTCCTGGCCAATGCCCAGATCGAGGCCAGCAAGGCCGTGCACGGCGCCATTCCGGCAATCGCCGTTGCCGCCGAACTCATCGCGACGCAGTTGAAGAGCGGCGGCAGGCTCGCCTATGCGGCGGCCGGCAGCTCCGGCCTTATGGCGCTGGCCGATGCGCTGGAACTGCCCGGCACGTTCGGCATTGCGCGCGACCGCATCGCCATCCTGATCGCCGGCGGCGACGAGGCCTTCCGCACACTGGCCGGCGGACCGGAGGACGACACCGGGGAAGCGGCGGCGGCCGTTGCCGCGGCCGATATCGGCAAGGGCGACTGCCTGATCGCCATTTCCGCCAGCGGCTCGACCCCTTATGCGGTCCAGGCGCTGCAGGACGCGCGGCGCCGGGGCGCCGCCACCATCGCCATCGCCAACAACCGGGGCGCCGCGCTGTTCAAGCAAGCCGACGTCGCCATCCTGCTCGAAACGCCCCCGGAGCTGATCGCCGGCTCGACGCGCATGGGCGCGGGCACCGCGCAGAAGATCGCGCTCAACATGCTGTCGACGCTCGCCGCCATCCATCTCGGCCATGTCCATGACGGCTACATGGTCAATCTCACCGCCGATAACCTCAAGCTGCGCGACCGCGCCGTGCGCATGGTCGCCGCCATCAGCGGCAAGAGCCGCGACGACGCCACCCGCCTGCTCGAGGAAAGCGGTGGCGTCGTCAAGACCGCCATTCTGCTCGCCGCCGGCGCCGCCAACGCCGACGCGGCCGAGAAGATACTGGAAGGAACCGGCCAGAAGCTTCGGCCGGCGCTTTCCGCGCTGGGGCATGATCCCGAAAAGTGGAACCCGCTTTTCGGAAAAGATCATGCCCAAACAAAGAAGTAGGGCCTGTTTCATCCCGATTTCCATCGGCGTGAAACGGGCTTGCGAGGGGAGCAAGGGGCGCTGAGCCCCTGTTCTCATCAAAACGGAACCTGAAAAAGGTCAACAGGGAGACTGAAGATGAAGACCAAACTACTGACGGCCCTTCTGCTCGGCACAAGCATCCTCGGGACGACCGGGATGGCGCTGGCCGAGGACGTAACGCTCAACATCGAAAGCTGGCGCGGCGACGACCTGACCATCTGGAAGGACAAGCTGATCCCGGCCTTCGAGGCCAAGAACCCCGGCATCAAGGTGGTGTTCGCGCCTTCGGCCCCGACCGAATATGACGCGGCCCTCGGCGCCAAGCTCGCCGCCGGCTCGGCGGGCGACCTGATCACCTGCCGCCCCTTCGACAAGTCGCTCGAGTTGTTCAAGAAGGGCAACCTCGCCGACCTTAGCTCGTTGCCGGGCATGGAGAACTTCTCGCCCGTCGCCAAGTCCGCCTGGCAGACCGACGACGGCAAGTCGAGCTTCTGCGTGCCGATGGCCTCGGTCATCCACGGCTTCATCTACAACAAGGACGCCTTCGAAAAGCTCGGCCTCAAGGTGCCGACGACCCGCGACGAGTTCTTCGCCGTGCTCGACAAGATCAAGGCCGACGGCACCTACATCCCGATGGCGATGGGCACCAAAGACCTCTGGGAAGCCGCGACCATGGGCTACCAGAACATCGGCCCGAACTACTGGAAGGGCGAGGACGGCCGCGCGGCGCTGATCAAGGGCGATCAGAAATTGACCGACAAGGACTGGGTCGCGCCATATGAGGAACTGGCCAAGTGGAAGCCGTATCTCGGCGACGGCTTCGAGGCGCAGACCTATCCGGACAGCCAGAACCTGTTCACGCTCGGCCGCGCCGCCATCTACCCGGCCGGCTCGTGGGAAATCGGCCTGTTCAACACCCAGGCCCAGTTCAAGATGGGCGCCTTCCCGCCGCCGGTCGAGAAGGCCGGCGACACCTGCTACATCTCCGACCATACCGACATCGGCATGGGTCTGAACGCTGCTTCCAAGCACGCGGATGCGGCAAAGACCTTCCTGTCCTGGGTGGCCTCGCCGGATTTCGCCACCATCTACGCCAACGCGCTGCCGGGCTTCTTCAGCCTGAACTCCTCGCCGGTGAAGATGGAAGACCCGTTGGCGCAGGAGTTCGTTTCCTGGCGCGGCAAGTGCAAGTCGACGATCCGCTCGACCTACCAGATCCTGTCGCGCGGCACGCCGAACCTCGAGAACGAGACCTGGGTCGAATCGGCCAATGTGATCAACGGCACCGATACCCCGGAAGCCGCGGCCAAGAAGCTGCAGGCCGGCCTCGACAGCTGGTACAAGCCGGCGAAGTAAGAGCATCGATTGCGATGCCGGCCGGGCGCGGGCCCGGCCGGCATTCAAACAGTTCCAGATAGCGATTGTCGGCGCGGCCTCCCGGTCTTACCCTCACCTTGCGGGGAAGACGGAGCCGATCTGTCGCTGGCCTTATCTTTCTCCTCGAAGGGGACAAGCGGGGCCGTGCATCGAGGCATCAGCTAGCATCAACCGAACTGGAACCCAGAGACGGCGGGGAACCGAACTCATGGCTACCGAACTCATGGCTGCAGAAACGCGACCGAAAAGACCGATACGCTGGCATGTCGGCGTCTTCCTGGCGCCGGCGGTGCTGGTCTACACCGCATTCATGATCCTGCCGCTGTTCGGCACGCTGCAGCTCTCGCTGTTCCGCAACATAGACCAGTCCCAGGTCTTTGTCGGACTGGGCAATTTCCGCACGCTGTTCGGCGATCCGAACTGGTCGGTGAATTTCTGGAATGCGCTGCGGAACAATGTCTGGTTCTTCATCATCCACATGCTGGTGCAGAACCCGATCGGCATCCTGCTCGCGGCGCTGCTTTCCAGCCCCAGGCTGCGCTTCACCGCCTTCTACCGCACGGCGATCTTCGTGCCGACGATCCTGTCCTTCGTCATCGTCGGCTTCGCCTGGAAGCTGATCCTGTCGCCGCTGTGGGGCGTGGCGCCGCATCTGCTCGATTTCGTCGGCCTGAAGAGCCTGTTCACGCCATGGCTCGGCAAGGAGCAATATGCGCTCACCGCGCTCAGCCTGGTGTCGGTCTGGCAGTTCGTCGGCATCCCTATGATGCTGATCTACGCGGCGCTTCTGTCGATCCCCGACGAGGTGATCGAGGCGGCCGAATGCGACGGCGTCACCGGCATGGCGCAGTTCTGGAAGATCAAGCTGCCGCTGATCCTGCCCTCGATCGGCATCATCTCGATCCTGACCTTCGTCGGCAATTTCAACGCCTTCGACCTGATCTATACCGCGCAAGGCGCGCTCGCCGGACCGAATTATTCGACCGACATCCTCGGCACCTTCCTCTACCGCGCCTTCTTCGGCTTCCAGCTGCAGGTCGGCGATCCCAACATGGGTGCCGCGATCGCCACGATCATGTTCCTGATCATCCTGGCCGGCGTCTGCGTCTACCTGTTCCTCGTGCAGACGCGCCTGCGTCGCTACCAGTTCTGAGGCGCGCCATGAGCACAGCCACCCGTTCGCTTCCCCGCACCATCGGCGCGCATGCGATCCTGCTGACCTACACGGCGATCGCTCTGTTTCCGGTGATCCTGGTGGTGATGAATTCGTTCAAGTCTCGCGCGGGCATTTTCGGCGCGCCGCTGACGCCGCCGACGACGAAGACCTTCGACCTGATCGGCTACACCACGGTGTTCGGCCAGGGCGATTTCTTCCACTATTTCCAGAACAGCCTCGTCGTCACCGTCGCCTCGCTGTTCTTCGTGCTGCTGTTCGGGGCGATGGCCGCCTTCGCGCTGTCGGAATACCGCTTCCGCGGCAACACGCTGATGGGTCTTTACCTGGCGCTCGGCATCATGATCCCGATCAGGCTCGGCACCGTCGCCATCCTGCAATTGATGGTGGCGAGCGGGCTGGTCAACACGCTGACGGCGCTGATCCTGGTCTACACGGCGCAAGGGCTGCCGCTGGCGATCTTCATCCTGTCGGAATTCATGAAGCAGGTGTCCAGCGATCTGAAGAACGCAGGCCGCATAGACGGGCTCTCGGAATACACGATCTTCTTCCGCCTTGTGCTGCCGCTGGTGCGGCCGGCGATGGCGACCGTCGCCGTCTTCACAATGATCCCGATCTGGAACGATCTGTGGTTCCCGCTGATCCTGGCGCCTTCGGAAGAGACCAAGACCGTGACGCTCGGCGCGCAGCTCTTTCTCGGCCAGTTCGTCACCAACTGGAACGCGATCCTGGCGGCGCTGTCGCTGGCGATCCTGCCGGTGCTGATCCTCTATGTCATCTTCTCGCGGCAGCTGATCCGCGGCATCACGTCGGGGGCGGTCAAGTGAGCTCGGAAAAACCCCTTCGCGTTGTCGTCGCCGGCCTCGGCAATATGGGCCGCAGCCATGCGCTCGCCTACCACACCAATCCGGGCTTCGAGATCGCCGCACTCGTCAACCGTTCCGACGTGCCGCTGCCGGAGGGGCTTTCGAGCTATGGCATCCGACGCTCGTTCGACGAGGCGCTGCGCGACGAGAAGCCCGATGTCGCCGCGATCGCCACCTATTCCGACAGCCATGCCGATTATGCGGTCAGGGCTTTCGAGGCCGGCTGCCATGTCTTCGTCGAGAAGCCGCTGGCGACAACGGTTGCCGACGCAAAGCGCGTCGTCGACGCCGCCAAGGCCAACGGCAGGAAACTGGTGATCGGCTATATCCTGCGCCACCATCCGTCCTGGGTGCGGCTGATCGCCGAGGCGCGCAAGCTCGGCGGGCCATATGTCTTCCGCATGAACCTCAACCAGCAATCCTCCGGCCATACCTGGGGAACGCACAAGCAATTGATGCAGACCACCTCGCCGATCGTCGACTGCGGCGTGCACTATCTCGACGTCATGCTGCAGATCACCGACGCCAGGCCGGTCGAGGTGCGCGGCATGGGGGTGCGGCTGAGCGACGAGGTGGCGCCGTCGATGTACAATTACGGCCACCTGCAGGTGCTGTTCGAGGACGGCTCGGTCGGCTGGTACGAGGCCGGCTGGGGTCCGATGATCTCGGAGACGGCCTTCTTCGTGAAGGATGTGATGTCGCCCAAGGGCTGCGTCTCGATCGTGATGAAGGAGGGCGTCAAGTCCGACGACATCGACACCCACACCAAGACCTCGACGATCCGGCTGCACAGCGCCGAGACCGGACCGGACGGTAAATTCGCCAGGCAAGACCAGCTGCTGTCGATGGAAGGCGAGCCGGGGCATCAGGAGCTCTGCGATCTGGAGCAAGCCTTCCTGCTCAAGGCCATCCACGAAAATATCGACCTCACCCGCCACATGGATGATGCCGTGAAATCGCTCGCCGTCTGCCTCGCCGCCGACGAGAGCGTGCGCACAGGCAACGCCGTCAAACTCTAGAACAGGAACGAAGCCGTGGGCTCGCTGAAGATCGAGAATGTGAAGAAGGCTTTCGGGCCGGTCGAGGTTCTGAAGGGCATCGACCTCGAGGTGACGGACGGCGAGTTCGTCGTCTTCGTCGGCCCGTCCGGTTGCGGAAAATCGACGCTGCTGCGCGTCATCGCCGGGCTTGAGGACTCGACCTCCGGCCGCGTGCTGATCGACGGCGCCGATGTCTCGATCACGCCTCCGGCGAAACGCGGCATCGCCATGGTGTTCCAGACCTACGCGCTCTATCCGCATCTGACGGTGAAGAACAACATGGCGCTGGGCCTGAAGCAGGCCGGCACGCCGGCGGCCGAGATCGAGCGGCGCATCAAGATCGCTTCCGCGATGCTGTCGCTCGAGCCCTATCTCGAGCGCCGGCCGGCGGAACTGTCTGGCGGCCAGCGCCAGCGCGTCGCCATCGGCCGCGCCGTGGTGCGCGAGCCGAAGCTGTTCCTCTTCGACGAACCGTTGTCCAACCTCGATGCCGCCTTGCGCGTGAACACCAGGCTTGAGATCGCGCAGCTGCACCGCCGGCTGAAGGCGACGATGATCTACGTCACCCACGACCAGGTCGAGGCGATGACGCTGGCCGACAAGATCGTCGTGCTCAATGCCGGCCGCATCGAGCAGATCGGCAGCCCGATGGAGCTATACAATTCGCCGGCTAATGAATTTGTCGCCGGCTTCATCGGCTCGCCGAAGATGAATTTCATCGATGGCGCCAGGCTCGGCGAGACGGCGAAGACCGTTGGCGTGCGGCCGGAGCATCTGACGGTCGATACGAAGTCCGGCGCCTGGAAAGGCACGGTCGTGCATGCCGAGCATCTCGGCGCCGACACCAACCTCTATCTCGACTGCGAGAAGGCCGGGCTGATCACGGTGCGCATCTTCGGCGTCTACAATGCCGAGCCGGGCGCGACGCTCTATGCGACGCCCGATGCGGCGAAGACGTATCGGTTCGGGGCGGATGGGAAGGTGTTGAAGTAGGCGGAGTTTCTTTCCTCTCCCTCCGGAGGGGGGAGAGGTGGCGCCGCGAAGCGGCGACGGAGTGGGGGAAGACCTAGACCCAAGTCGAAGCCGTAGAACAGGAACCGGGGCGCTGGTGCGAGCGCCCCGGCAGACAGCGAATGATGAATTCTTTGGATCCTTGACGTTGGTCTTGACGAGTGGTCGAGCCCCCACTCCGTCTCGGCTTCGCCGAGCCACCTCTCCCCCGATCGACGGGGGAGAGGAAGGGCGCGAAACCACCTTCTCACTTCCGGAATATCAAAAGGAGAGAACGGAAAGTCTGCGTTACTCATCTGCCTTGAATGTCTGCTTCTGCTGGCCGAGCCCTTCGATGCCCAGTTCCACGACGTCTCCGGCCTTCAGGAACACCGGCGGCTTCATGCCGAGGCCGACGCCGGGCGGCGTGCCGGTGGAGATGATGTCGCCGGGATGCAGCGACATGAACTGGCTGAGGTATGACACCAGATACTTCACGCCGTAGACCATGGTCTTGGTCGAGCCGTTCTGCATCGTCTTGCCGTTGACGGTCAGCCACATCTTCAGGTTCTGCGGATCGGCGACCTCGTCCTTGGTCACCAGCCACGGACCGGTCGGGCCGAAGGTGTCGCAGGACTTGCCCTTGGTCCACTGGCCCTGGCGCTCGGCCTGGAAGGCGCGCTCGGAAACGTCGTGCGCGACGCAGTAGCCGGCGACATAATCCAGCGCGTCCTCCTCCGAGACATACTTCGCCGTCTTGCCGATGACGACGCCGAGCTCGACCTCCCAGTCGGTCTTGGCCGAGCCGCGCGGGATCAAAACGTCGTCATCCGGCCCGACGATGGCCGAGCTTGCCTTCATGAAGATGATCGGCTCCGACGGCACGGTGGCGCCAGTCTCGGCGGCGTGGTCGGAGTAGTTGAGGCCGATGCAGATGAATTTTCCGGTGCCGGCGACACAGGCGCCCAGGCGCGGCTTGCCGGAAACCACCGGCAGCGACTTCGGATCGAGCTTCGAGAGCATCTCCAGCGAGGCCGGATGGAGCGTCGTGCCGGCGATATCGGCGACATGAGCAGAAAGGTCGCGGATCGTCCCATCCGCATCGAGCAGGCCGGGTTTTTCGCTGCCAGCTTCGCCATAGCGCAACAACTTCATCATTCTTCTCCTAAGGTGCGGCCTGAAGCCATTTTGCAAAATTCGTTTCGATTGGGGTGACGTCGCGAAAGCCGGGCGGACCGTAGCCATCGATCTGATCTCCGGCAAGCGCGAACGCCGCATCGGGCGATCTGGCGAAAGGGATTTTCAGACTGATGGATGCAGAACCCCGATCTCCTGCCAAGCCCGTTCCGATCCCTCAGATCGACCAGCCGCCGTCGATGTTGTAGGCCTGCCCCGAGGTGTAGGTGGCGCCGGCAAGGTAGACGGCGAGATCGGCGATTTCCTCCGGCGTGCCAAGCCTGCCCATGGGCTGGCGGGCGATGAAAGCCGCGCGCGCCGCCTCATAGTCGCCCTGGGCATGCATGCGGTCCTGCAGCGACGGGCTTTCGACCGTGCCCGGGCAGATGGCGTTGCAGCGTATGCCCTTGGCGACATAGTCCGCGGCGACCGACTTGGTCAGGCCGACCACGGCCGCCTTGGTCAGGCCGTAGGCGAAGCGGTTCGGCACACCCTTCTGCGAGCTGGCAAGCGACGCCATGTTGATGATCGAGCCGTCGCCACGCTCCAGCATGCCGGGCAGCACGGCACGGATGGTGCGGATCATCGAACGGACGTTGAGGTTGAGCGCGAAGTCGAGGTCCTCGTCCTTCATCTCGAGGATGGAGCCGCCATGGACGAAACCGGCGCAGTTGAACAGCACATCGACCCGGCCGATCTCGGCGAAGGCGGAGGCGACGGCCGCGTCGTTCAGCACATCGAGCTTGCGGGGCTTGATGCCGAGCGTCTTGCCCAGCTCGGCCAGCAACGGCTCGTTGATGTCGGTGGCGTGAACGGTCGCGCCCGCCTTGGCGAAGGCCAGCGCGCTAGCCCGGCCGATGCCTTGCGCCGCCGCGGTGACCACGACCACCTTGCCTGCCAGATCCGCCATGTTCTTCTCCTCGCCTGCCTGGAGCGTCTGACCGTTTCACGGAAACGGCGAACCGCTCTATCTCTTTGTTTTGACGCAATTCCGGACGGAAAGCCGCTCATACTTTTCCTGGAATTGCTTTAGTGCGTCCGCCTCTATCGATGGCCAGCCCCGGCGTCGTGTGCCAGACCGCCAGCATCGTGCGGCCTAAGTCCCTGCTTCACAGATAAAGATGTTTTTTCTCGTTAAAGAACACGCGCGCGAGCGTCAAGCCCGAACGCCATCACCTTCGCGACAGCGACCAGACGGGCTCCGGCGCGCCGACATCATTGCCGCAAGGTTGCGGACGCGCCTCGTGCAAAGGGCTTCAGTCGCCATAGGGAACCCAGACGTTCTTGACCTCGATGGCGCGCCGCAGGAAAGCCTCGCCGGCAGCTTCGTCCGACGCCCAGTCGAGCGAGCGGCCATTGCCGGTCCAGACGCGCTTGAGATTGCCGATGGAGTCGGCCTCCGCTTTAGCGCAGGTCTCGGCGTCGGCGAACACCCAGAGCCCGTCGACATCGTCATGCTTGGCCAGCACGCCGGCCAGCTCGGCGCTGCGGCCGGTGACGATGTTGATGGCGCCGGCCGGAATGTCGGAATATTCGATCACCTGGTAGAGGTCGGTCGCCAAAAGCGGATGCCGCTCCGACGGAACGGCGACCACGGTGTTACCCATGGCGAGCGCCGGCGCGACCAGCGAGACGAAGTTAAGCAGCGGCTGATTGTCGGGCGCGACGATGCCGACGACGCCGACCGGCTCATGCAGGGCAAGCGTCACGACACGGGCCGGCGGCTGGTGAACACGGCCCTCGAACTTGTCGGCGAGGCCGGCATAGAGGAACAACCGCTCGATCGACTGCTCGACCTCTTCGCGCGCAGCCTTGGCGGCGACGCCGGTCAACTGGACAAGGCGCGCGGCGAACTCGTCGGCGCGGCCGGACAGATTTTCGGCAAGATAATAGAGTACCTGGCTGCGGTTATAGGCCGTCGCATCCGGCCAGGCCTTGCAGGCGCGGGCAGCGGCGACGGCGTCGCGGATGTCCTTGCGGTTGCCGAGACCGACTTCGCCGGCCAGCTTGCCCTTGGCACTGGCGACGGCAAGCGAGTAATTGCCGTCCGGCCGCACCTGCTTGCCGCCGATGAACAGCTTTGCCGTGCGATCGATGGCCAAGCCGTCGGCCTGCTCGACCGGCTGGGCCGAGCCGGCCGCGGCCTGCTTGATGGCCGGGCCGACCGGCAGCTTGGCGGTGAGATATTCGAACATGCCTTCGCGACCGCCTTCGCGGCCGAAGCCGCTCTCGCGATAACCGCCGAAGCCGCAGGCGGCGTCGAACATGTTGGTGCCGTTGACCCAGACGACGCCGGCCTTCAATTGCGGCGCGACATGCAGCGCGAGGTTGACGTTCTCGCTCCACACCGAAGCGGCGAGGCCGTAGCGCGTGTTGTTGGCAAGCTCGATCGCTTCCTCGGTGTTGCGGAAGCTCATCGTCGCCAGCACCGGCCCGAAGACCTCTTCCTGCGCCAGAATATTAGCCGGCGAAACAGACGTCGCCAGCGTCGGCAGATGATAATAGCCGGTTGTCGGCAGCGCGGCGTCCGGCTGCCAGCAGACGGCACCTTGCCTGGCGCCTTCGGCGATCAGGCCTTTGACGCGGTCGAGCTGGCTGCGGTCGACCAACGGGCCGATATCGGTGTTCTTGTCGAGCGGGCTGCCGACCCGCAGCCGGCTCATCCTGACCTTGATCTTGGCGATCAGGGCTTCCGCAACGCCCTCCTGCACCAGGAGGCGCGAGCCGGCGCAGCAGACCTGGCCCTGGTTGAACCAGATGCCGTCGACCAAGCCTTCGACGGCGCTGTCGAGATCGGCATCCTCGAAGACGATGAAGGCCGACTTGCCGCCAAGCTCCAGCGACAGCTTTTTCCCCGAGCCGGCCGTCGCCTTGCGGATGATCTTGCCGACTTCGGATGAACCGGTGAAGGCGATCTTCTGGACGCCGGGATGATTGACGATGGCGGCACCCGCTTCCGGCCCGCCCTGGACGATGTTGACGACGCCTTTCGGCACGCCGGCGCGTTCACAGATCTCGGCGAACAGGATGGCGGTGAGCGGCGTGAATTCGGCTGGCTTCAGCACCACCGTGCAGCCGGCGGCAAGAGCCGGCGCGATCTTCCAGGCCAGCATCAGCAGCGGGAAATTCCAAGGGATGACCTGGCCGACCACGCCGACCGGCTTGTGGTCGGGAAAATCCTTCTCGAGCGCCTGCGCCCAGCCGGCATGATGGATGAAATGGCGGATCGCCAGCGGCACGTCGATGTCGCGGCTCTCGCGGATCGGCTTGCCGTTGTCGATCGATTCCAGCACCGCGAACAGGCGCTGGTGGCGCTGCATGGCGCGGCCGATGGCATAGAGGACCTTTGCTCTGACGTAGCCCGAGGACGCCGACCAGTTCGGCAGCGCCTTGGCGGCGGCCGCCACCGCGGCGTCGATATCGGCGGCGCCCGCATCCGAGACCTTGGCAAGCAGCTTGCCTGAGGACGGTTCGCTGGTCTCAAAAGTCTTGCCGCTGGCCGCCGCTTTCCAGGCGCCGTCGATGAACAGCGCCTTTGAGAAATCCCGCCCGGCAAGCCAGGCATCGGCCTCGTTGCGGGCTTCCGGCGCCGGGCCGTATTCCATGGCGTGATAGCGTTCGAGGATGTTCATAACATGCTCCTGATAATCGTCTTGGCAGGCGATCCTTCGCGCTCCCCTCTGTCCTGCCGGACATCTCCCCCACAAGGGGGGAGATCAGCCTTCACGCCTGGCGGCTGCCGTCCTGCAACGTCGGTGATTGGCGAAATCATCGATGACAGCCAATCTCCCCACAAGTGGGGGAGATGTCCGGCAGGACAGAGGGGGGCGCGAAGGAACTCGGCGTTCAAGGGCTTCACTCGCCCTACGCCAT